>NZ_JBEXCY010000023.1:25701-98973 GCF_040605515.1 Dactylosporangium sp. NPDC005572
CCCGCACCGCCGCCGTAATACGACGGCCCACGCTCGGCCCCGGACGCCTCGGCGAGCCCGGCGGAGCCGTAGCCCTGCCCATGACCGGCCTCGGCGAACCCAGCATTGCCGTAGTCACCCCCGCCACCGCCGTAATACGACGGGCCGCGCTCCCCGCCGGATGCCTCGGCGAGCCCGGCCGACCCGTGCTCCGGCTGGCCGTACTGGTCATACTGCCCGCCCGACTGCCCGTAGCCGGCCTCGGCGAGACCCGCCGATCCGTACCCGGGATCGCCGCCGGCCGCCGCGTATCCACTGCCCGCGGCCGCATAGCCGTCGCCCGAGGAGGCATAGGCGCCGCCCGGACCGGCCTGGGCATACCCACCAGGCCCGCCCTCGACATAAGCACCGCCCGGGCCCGCCTGGGCGTAGCCGCCGGAGCCGAACTCGACGTGGGCGCCCCCTGGGCCGGCCTGGGCATACCCGCCACCGGGGCCACCATCGGCATAAGCACCACCCGGACCCGCCTGGGCATACCCGCCGCCGGGGCCGCCATCGACGTAGGCGCCGCCCGGGCCGGCCTGGGCGCGCACGTCGAAGTCGTCCACCGAGTGGCGGCCGCCGGCCGGGTCGCCGAGTGCGCCGAGGTGCCGGCCGAGCCCCGTCGAGGACCCGCCGTCGTCGTACGATGGCGCCGCGTGACGACCGCCGGCCGAGCCGATCGCGTCACCGAGGCCGTGACCGCTGCCGTGGGCGCCGGAGACCGCGTCGCCGATGCCCGAGCCCAGCTCCGAGAACAGGCCGAACATGCCGGCCTTGTTGGTGCGCTGCTCCACCCGCGACTCGCCACCCAGGTCGGCGCCGACCTGGACGCGCAGCACCTCCAGCTCGTCGGCGCTCAGGCGATACCCCGCCAGGGCCGACGCCGGGTCCGCCGCCAGCCGGGCCTTGAAGCCCGGATCGCTCAGCAGTCGCTCCAGCACCTCGTCGAAGTCGGACATGGCAAACCCCCGGAATCAGTCGAGCTCTGGCATCGGCACCGGTTGGGGCCGCGGCCGGCAGGTCCCGCACTGCACCGCGTCCTCCACGACGAGCCCCTCGGCCCGCCCGCGACGCTGCGAGCGGTGCACCTCCAGCAGGTAGGGGCCGAACCGTGCGTGGTCCTCACACAGCCCGCGGCCGCAGAACCGGCACGACCCCCGCGCCGCCTTGGCGCAGAACCAACAGAGCACAGTCTCCCCCTAGCCGATGATGTAGCAAGAATTCAAGAAGACCGATGTTGCAGCCGGTAGCGACGCGTTACCCGCCGCATCCACGACGACGACGGTCACCGATATGGAGACCTCCGGGCCCTGCCCCTCGAACGGGCCGACGGTGGCGGTCCACTTGCCGTTGCCGCCCGAGTAGCGCAGCGTCTGGGCCGCCCCGTCGCCGATCTTGTAGGTCAGCGACCGGATCGTGGAGCCGGCCATCGTCCCGTTCGGATCCGCCCCGCCGATCGAGATCGTCGACGAACTGCGCGGGTTGGCGGGCGGCGAGACGTTCCAGCAGATCTCGTTGCCCCAGGTGCGGAAGATGCTGGTCGGCGACGCGCCGATCGTGGCCCGCGGCGGCGTGGTGTCCGGGGGCGGGGGCGGCGACGTGGAGGTCGAGGGCGACGGCGAGCGGGTCGCCGACGGCGAGGCCGATGGGGACCGGGTCCGGCTCGGGGAGGCCGAGGTCGACGGGGACGGCGACAGCGAGTCGGACGGCGACTGCGAGGCCGACGGGGTGTCCGTGGCGGACGGGACCACCGACGGCGTGCCGCCAGGCTTCGGCAGTACGACGCCGTCGCCGCAGGTCAGGTCCGCCTGCGGGTCGACGTCGAGGGTCGAGCCGCCGGCGCGCACGACGCCCTTGCCGACCTCGGCCGCATCGTTGCCGGCGCTCAGCGCGAACCGGGCCGCCCCCTCGTTGGCGATGTCGCCGAGGGTCAGCCGCAGCGGCTTGAAGGCCGTCGTGGTCGACGTCGTGTCGACCAGGAGCCGGCCCGAGCGCAGCGTGAGCGCGCCGTTCGGCTGGATCGGGGGCGTGGGGTCGCTCAGCAGCTCGCCGACGTCCAGGCGGGAGCCCGCACAGAGGACCGTGACGCTGCCGCCGCGGAACGTCAGGGTCGCCGTCGACCGGTCGGGGATCGCGACCGAGTCGCCCTGCTCGACGTACAACTTGGAGTTCCGCGTCAACGTGCGCGGATGACCGTCGATCTCGACCTGCGCCGTGCCCCGCGTGACGCTGACCAGGGCGCGGTCGGTCGGCATCTCCGCCCACACGGGGCCGGAGAACAGGTTACTGCCGGTGAGGAACAGCGCGAACAACAGCAGCAGGACGAGCAGCCACCACAGCTTCTTCTCGAAGCGCCGGTCGACCGAGTTGTCGGCGGGTGGCGGAGGGCCGGGCGGCGCGGCCAGCGGCGGGTAGTTGGCGGGCGGGTGCGCGCCGGACGCCGGGCGGCGCCCGCCGGCGGCCGCGGCCATCTCCGCCTGGCGACCGAGCAGCAGCGGCAGGCCGCCGACGGCCGGCAGCAGCCAGGCCCGGACGGGGGTGCGGGCGGAGGCGACCTGGCCCGGCGAGCCGTCGCCGTACGGCCCGATCATCGACCCGCGCTGGAGCTGGATGCCCTCGGGCAGCATGAGCGCGCCGGAGGCGACGACCAGCGCGTCGTTGCCGCCGCGCAGCACCACCGGCTCACCGGGGCCGAAGTGTACCGGCCGGGCGCGGGTCAGCAGCCCGAGCCGGTCCTCGCTGCCGAGCGAGGCCAGCGCCGGGGTCTCGGCCATGAGCGTCTCGAGTTCGGCCCACTCGGCCGGCGGCGGCCCGGGCAGCTGGCCGATCGCGGCGGCGACCGTCGAGGGCGGGACGGCCAGCAGCGTGGTGCCGGCGGTCAGCCAGCCGAGCGCCGCGGGCGCGCCGGTCAGCGCGTTCGCGAGCCCGACGACGCCGCCGCGCCCGACCCGCTCGCGGACCGTTCCGCTCGGGTCGCCCGGGCGGCGGCCCTCCAGGGCGCCGTCGACGACCACGTACACCGACTGCTGCGCCGCCCCGGCGAAGACCAGCTGCTCGCCGGTGCGCGGGTGCACCCAGCGGGCCTGTTCGGCGATCTTGGCCAGTGCCGTGGGCGGCAGGTCGCTCAGGCTCGACGCGCTGAGGGCGGCCAGCCGGCGCGGCTCGTCGCGCAGCAGCTTGCGCTCGCCGAGCCGGTCGCGCAGCCTCCTCAGACGGCGCTTCAGCCAGGCGAAGAGCAGGTACACGACCGGGGCGAGCAGGCCGGCCACGATCAGCGCGAGCAGGCCGCGGGCCAGCCAGCCGGCGTTCCACAGGCCGGTGGCGACGCCGGCGATGCGATCGGTGTAGATGCGGTACATCAGGTTGGCGGCGATCGCGAGCCAGATCACGGCGAGCATGCCGTACAGGGCGACCAGGCGCCCCTCGCGGTCGAGGTCCCCGAAGCGCGGCGGGCGGCGGCGCAGCCGGGCGACGACCCAGGCCAGGCCGCGGGCCCGCAGGTTGGGCACCTCGAGCCAGTCCATGAGCAGGTAGTACCCGTCGAGCGCGAGGAACGGGTTGAGGTTGAACAGGGCGTTGAGGTACCACGCGAAGGCCAGCTTGAAGGTCCACGGCTGGAGCTCGGGGAAGAACAACCCGGCGAGCTGGCAGGCGCCGGCCAGGACCAGCCCGGTGGCCGGGCCGGCGAGGGTCGTCACGATGCGGGCGCGCCGGCCGGCCATCCAGACGTCGGTGGTGTCGACGAAGACCGAGGGGATCCCGAAGTACACCAGGAATCCCGCGACCGGCACCCGCCTCCCCGCATGCTTGGCCCCCAGGGCGTGCCCCAGCTCGTGGCACCCGAGCGCGAAGACGTTGAGGCCGAGCAGCACCAGGGCGCCGGTGAAGTACGAGTCGTCGGTCAGGAACACCGACTGGTCGGCCCGGAACCAGTTCCACACGAAGACACCGAGGCCGGCCAGGGCGACCAGCCCGGCGAGCACCGCGACGAACCGGGTGAAGAAGAGCCGCCCGCCGGCCTTGTAGAGGAACGTCACCACGGGGTCGATCCGGGCCAGCACGACCCGCTGGCCGCGGGCGGTGGCCAGCAGCGCCTTGCCGAGCCGGATCGGCCACGGCCGGCGGTGCACCCGCTGGAGCCGGTGGAAGGCGTCGACCGGCAGCTCGCCGAGCATCCGGTTGCCGGCGAGGTCGGCGACGATCCGGGTGACCTGCTCGGGGGCGAGCCGGCCGGAGATGCGGGCGAACTCGGCGACCAGCCGGGCCACCGTGCGGCTGCCGTCCATGAGCTGGGCGAGCCGCCACTCGTCGGGCGCCAGCCGCAGGTAGCAGGACTCCCCCGCGTCGGGCGAGCGGACCATGACGTAGTCGACGCCGCGCGCCGAGGTCAGGGTGACCGCCTCGATCCCCTCGCGGAGCACCGGCCGGGCCCGGGCCGGGTTGAGCCGGTCGGCCACGGCGTGCCACAGGCCGACGTCCGCAGCGCCGAGCGGCACTCCCGGGGCGCGCCCGGCGAGCGCCTCCCAGACACTGATCCGCGTCTCTACGACGGCCACGGTCACTCCTGTCGGCACGGTTCCGGCCAACGGACTTTAAGTGCGCATTTTCGTCACGGGTAGGTTCCGTCCCGAACGTGACAGCGATTCGGCGAAGATGGCACTGTGTACATCCTCGCCATCGATCAGGGGACCACCTCCTCCCGCGCGATCGTGTTCGACTCGGACGGCGCCATCGTGGCGCTCGACCAGCGCGAGCACCACCAGAGCTTCCCCCGCCCCGGCTGGGTCGAGCACGACCCGGTCGAGATCTGGCACAACGTCCAGGCGGTGTCGACCCGCGCCCTGGACCAGGCGGGACTGTCCCGAGCCGATGTGTCCGCCATCGGCATCACCAACCAGCGCGAGACGACGATCCTGTGGGACGCGGCGACCGGCGAGCCCGTCCACCCGGCGATCGTCTGGCAGGACACCCGCACCGACGGGCTGATCCGCACGCTCGCCGGCGACGCGGGCGCTGACCGCTTCCGCTCCCTCTGCGGCCTGCCGCTCGCCACCTACTTCGCCGGCCCGAAGATCGTCTGGCTCCTCGAGAACGTCCCCGGCCTGCGCGAACGGGCCGAGGCGGGTGAGATCCGGTTCGGCACGGTCGACACCTGGCTCATCGAGAAGCTGACCGGCCGGCACGTCACCGACGTGACCAACGCCAGCCGGACCATGCTCATGAACATCGAGACCCTGGACTGGGACGACGAGTTGCTCGCCGCGTTCGGCATCCCGCGGGTGATGCTCCCCGAGATCGGCTCGTCGTCGTACGTCTACGGCGAGGCCCGCACGATGCTGCACGGTGTGCCGGTCGCGAGCGCCCTCGGCGACCAGCAGGCCGCCCTGTTCGGCCAGGCCTGCTTCGCCCCGGGCGAGGCGAAGTGCACCTACGGCACCGGCTCGTTCCTGCTGCTCAACACCGGCGAGCGCCCGGTGGCCAGCGAGCGTGGCCTGCTGACCACGGTCGGCTACCGGATCGGGGACGCGCCGCCGGTGTACGCACTGGAGGGCTCGATCGCGATCACGGGCTCGCTGGTGCAGTGGCTGCGGGACAACCTGGGCCTGATCCGCTCGGCGCCGGAGATCAACGACCTGGCCGCCACCGTCTCCGACAACGGCGGCTGCTACATCGTGCCGGCGTTCTCCGGCCTGTTCGCCCCGCACTGGCGCCCCGACGCGCGCGGTGTGATCACCGGCCTGACCGGCTACGTCACCAAGGGCCACCTGGCCCGCGCCGCCCTGGAGGCGACGGCGTGGCAGGTCAAGGACGTGGTCGACGCCATGATGGCGGAGTCTGCGGTACCACTGGAGACGCTGAAGGTCGACGGTGGCATGACGGCGAGTGATCTGCTGATGGCGTTCCAGGCCGACGTCCTGGACGTCCCCGTCGTGCGCCCGACGGTGGCCGAGACGACGGCGCTGGGCGCGGCCTACGCGGCCGGCCTGGCGGTCGGCTTCTGGCCGGACACGGACGCGCTGCGCGCGAAGTGGGACGTCGACCGCCGCTGGGAACCGTCGATGGACGCGGCGACCCGGGACCGCGGGCACGCCCTCTGGCTGCGGGCGGTCGAGCGCTCGTTCGGCTGGGCCGACTAATCCGGGCCGACTAATTCGGTACGGCCACGCCGCCGGACCCCATACATTCGGCGGCGTGGTCGACGGGTTTGCTGGAGATCGATACGAACCGCTCCGGGCGGCGTTCGTGGAGAACCTGGCCGGCGGGGTCGACGTGGGCGCGGCCCTGTGCGTGACGGTCGACGGCGAGACGGTCGTCGACCTGTGGGGCGGCTTCGCCGACGCGGCGGCCGTCCGCCCGTGGCAGCGGGACACGATCGTCAACGTCTACTCCACCACCAAGACCGTGACCGCGCTGGTCGTCCTGCTGCTCGCCGACCGCGGCGAGCTGGACCTCGACGCGCCGGTGGCCCGCTACTGGCCCGAGTTCGCGGCCAACGGCAAGCAGGGCGTCAAGGTCAGCCACGTCATGAGCCACTCGGCCGGCCTGCCCGCCTGGCGCGAGCCGATGCGCACCGAGGATCTCTACGACTGGGAGAAGGCCACCGCGCTGCTGGCCGCGCAGGCCCCCGACTGGGAGCCCGGCACCGCGTGCGGGTACCACGGGCTGACCCAGGGGTACCTGATCGGTGAGGTGGTCCGCCGCATCACCGGCCGCACGCTGGGCACCGTGCTCCGCGACGAGCTCACCGGCCCGCTGGAAGCCGACTTCCACATCGGCCTGCCGGCGTCCGAGGAGTCGCGGGTCGCCGAGCTGATCGCCCCGCCGGACGGGCCGCCGCCCGAGCTCGCCGTGACCGACCTCCAGGTGCGGGTGGCCACGAACCCGGGGCCGGAGGTGTCGCAGGTCAACTCCCGCGCCTGGCGGGCCGCGGAGATCCCGGCCGCCGGCGGGACCGGCAGCGCCCGAGCGGTCGCCCGGCTGCACGCCGTCCTCGCCAACGGCGGCGTCGCCGGCGGGCGGCGGTTCATGTCCGAGGCGGGCTGCCAGCGCGCCCTCGACCCGCAGATCGCGGGGCGGGACCTGGTCCTCGGCGTGCCGCTGCGGTTCGGGATGGGCTTCGCGCTCGGCGACCAGCTAATGGCCAGCCCCGGCACCCTGTACTGGGGCGGATACGGCGGCTCGCTGACCGTCGTCGACCTCGACGCCCGCACCACGTTCTGCTACGTCATGAACAAGATGTCCGGCGCGGTCGCCGACCTGCGGGGCTTCGGCCTCGCCATGGCCGCGGGGCTGGTGTAGCAGCCAGAAAGGCGGCGCACCCCGCCAGGTGCGCCGCCTCTCTTTCTGGGAGGGGAACCAGACTCTGCGTCGCGTCAGCTGAGCAGCTGCTGCGCGACCGTCTTCGCGGTGTTGCTGGCGATCGCGAAACCGACGCCGATGTTGCCGGCCGTCTCGCCCGAGGTGGCGATCGCGGTGTTGATGCCGATGAGCTGGCCCGCGGTGTTGACCAGGGCGCCGCCCGAGTTGCCCGGGTTGATGGCGGCGTCGGTCTGGATGGCGCCCGTGATCTTGGTGCTGGCCGAGCGGCTGTTCTCCTGGCCCTCGTCGATCGTGCGGTTCAGCGCGCTCACGATGCCCGAGGTGACCGAGCTGTCCAGGCCGAGCGGGCTGCCGACGGCCAGGACCGTGTCGCCCACGTGCACCTGGTCGCTGTCGGCGAAGGCCAGCGGCGTGTACGTGCCGCCGGTCTGGAGCTTGATCACGGCCAGGTCGCTGCTCGCGTCGGTGCCGACGACCGTGGCGGTCGCGGTCTTGCCGTCCGAGAACGTCACCTGGACCGTGGTGCCGCGGGCGGTCGCGACGACGTGGTTGTTCGTCAGGATGGCGCCGTCGGCGGTGATGATGACGCCCGAGCCGACGGCCGATCCGGTGTTGATGGAGACCACGCTCGGCAGCACGCGGGCGGCCACGTCGGCGAGCGAGGTGGCCGACGGGTTCGACTGGGCCGAGTTCTGGGCGCTCACGACCGTGTCGGTGCTCTGCGGGCGCAGCTCCAGTGCCGCGTACCCACCGCCGACCGCGGAGACGGCCGACAGGCCGATCGCGGCGACGACGGCGGCGACGCGCAGGCCGACGCGGCGGCGGGGCGCAGGGGTCAGCGCCGGGGCCGTCACGTACGGTGACGGAGGGTACCACTGGGGAGGGCGTTGCATGTGTGGCACGTGCGGCGGCACCGGAGCCGCCGGCGGCACGTGCCGGTGGTGCTGATCGTCCGGCGACGTGCCCCATCCCTGCTGTTCGCTCATGATTTGAGCTTGGCGGCGGGAGCTTGCGGAGTACTGACCGCGCCCTGGGAACCGCCTGTGAGGGGCAGCCGAACCTGGAAGGTAGCTCCGCCACCCGGCGTGACGAAGACCGACACCGTGCCGTTGTGCACGGCGACCAGTGCGGTGACGATCGCCAGGCCCAGCCCGCTGCCGCTGTGCGCGCCGCCGGCCTGCCGCCGGGTGCGTGCCTTGTCGACCCGGTAGAACCGCTCGAAGACCCGCGCCGCCTGCTCGTCGGTGAGTCCCGGTCCGTGGTCCACGACCTCGATGAGGGCGTCGGTACCGTCCCGGCGCAGCCGCATCTCGACCGGCGACCCGGCCGGCGTATGGGTCAGCGCGTTCGTCACCAGGTTGCCGACCACCTGGCGCAGGCGGGCCTCGTCGCCGTTGACCTCGATGGGCTCGTCGCGCTCGATCTCCAGCGCGATCTCCCGGTCGGGCGCCACCGCCCGGGCCGCGGCGACGGCGTCGCTCGCGATGACGCGCAGGTCCATGTCGGCCAGGCTGAGCGGGCGCTCCTCGTCGAGCCGGGCCAGCATGAGGAGGTCCTCCACCAGCAGGCCCATCCGGGACGCCTCGTCCTCGATCCGGCGCAGCAGCGCACCCGTCTCGTCCGGCTGTCGTGCCGCGCCCTGGCGGTACAACTCGGCGAAACCCCTGATCGTCGTCAAGGGGGTGCGTAACTCGTGGGAGGCGTCCGCGATGAACTGCCGCATCCGTTCCTCGGACGCCTGGCGTATCTTGAACGCCCCCTCGATCTGGGCGAGCATCGTATTCAGTGCTGCGGCCAGATGGCCCATCTCCGTCTCGGGTGGGCTCTCCGGCACGCGTTTCGTCAGGTCGCCGGCGGCGATGGCGGCCGCGGTGCGCTCGATCTCGCGCAGCGGCTGCAGCGAGGTGCGCACGATCGTGACGCCGACCGCGGCCAGCACCACGAGCACGCCCGCGCCCACGAACAGCTCCGCGGCGACCAACTCGTCGACCGCGTTGTCGACCATCGACAGGCTCTCGCAGATCACCAGCAGCGTCGAGCCGCGCTGGGTGATGAGCACCCGCCAGCGCTCGTGGGTCGCCTTGGTGGTCACCGTGTAGGGCTCGCCGATGCGCGACACCAGCTCGTCGGCCGAGGCGGGCGGCGGCGGCTGGGCGGCCGGGTCGCGCGTGCCCACGTAGCCGTACGACACCTGGTTGGTCGGCAGGATCGTCGCCCACAGAATGAAGTAGTTGCTCGGCAGCACCGACTCGGAGTCGGTGCTCTGCCGCTGGAGCCGGCTGATCTCCACCGTGTCGGCCAGCGTGCGCAGCTGCTGGTCGACCTTGTCGATCATCGAGCTGCGCATGACGAGCGCGCTGGCGACGCCGATCACGAGCAGCGCCATGGTGACGAGCGTGAGCACCGCCGCGATCAGCTTGACTCGCAGCGGGACATCAGCGATGAACCGCAACATGCGGCGGGCTCAGACAGGAAGGCGCAGGACGTAGCCGACGCCGCGCAGGGTGTGGATCAGGCGCGGCTCGGCGATGTCGACCTTGCGCCGCAGGTAGGAGATATACGACTCGACGATGCTGTCGTCGCCGCGGAAGTCGTAGTTCCACACGAAGTCGAGGATCTGCGCCTTGGACAGGACCCGGCCGGCGTTCAGCATGAGGTATCGCAGCAGCTTGAACTCGGTCGGAGACAGCGCGATCGTCTGCCCGGCCCGGCTCACCTCGTGGGTCTCCTCGTCCAGCTCCAGGTCGTGGAAGACCAGCCGGTTGGGGCCCGGGTCGCCGTTGGTGCGCCGGAGCACGGCCCGGATGCGGGCGGTGAGCTCCTCCAGGCTGAACGGCTTGGTGACGTAGTCGTCGCCGCCGAGCGTCAGGCCGCGGACCTTGTCCTCGGTGCCGTCGCGGGCGGTGAGGAAGACGACCGGGAGCCGGATGCCGCCCTCGCGGAGCCGCCGGATCACCTCGAAGCCGTCGAGGTCGGGCAGCATCACGTCGAGCACGACGAGATCGGGCTTCGCCTCGCGGGCCGCGGTGACCGCCTCGGAACCGGTGGTCACCGCGTCAACCGCAAAACCGGCGAAACGCAGGCTGGCCGAGAGGAGCTCGCGGATGTTCGGATCGTCCTCGACCACGAGCAGTCTCGCCTCAGCCTGCGCCACGCCTGGCGACGATGCACCCCCGGATTGTGCGACGCCGCCTCGTACCCCCATGTGCATATCTTGCCGCCCTCCGCTGGTGTAGGGCTGGTGGTTACCTGGGAAGAACCTGAACGCCCGTTTCCCCTGTATCCACGCTATCGCAGCAAACGCCGTACCTGGTCGATCGCGCCGTCCAGCACCACCAGCGTCGCCCGCATCGTCTCCTGGCTCGCCCGGCCGGTGCGGGCCAGCCGGCGTACCTCGGCGAGCAGCTGAGCGGCCTTCTCCTCCAGCTCGGTGACCACGTCGGCCGGCGGGGTGCTCGGCCTGGCCGCGCCGGGGCGCGGCGGGTAGCCCCAGCCGAAGCCGCTCGGGCCGGGCGGCGCGCTGCGCGCCTGGCGGGTGGCCTCCCGGAGCTCCTTCTTGAGGTCGCGCACCGAGCCGCGCACGCCCTGCTCGACCTCGTCGGCCAGGGTCGAGAGGTCGGCGAGCGAGGCGTTGATGTCGGCCTCCAACGACACCAGCTCGGCCTGGCGCTGGTCGAGCTCGGCCCGGCCGGCGTCGGTGATCTCGTACACCTTCCGGCCGCCCGACGCGGTGTGCGTGATGAGGCCGTCGGCCTCCATGCGCTGGAGCCGCGGGTAGATCGTGCCGGCGGACGGCGCGTAGAGCCCGTGGAACCTGTTCTCCAGCAACCGGATCAGCTCGTAGCCGTGGCGGGGGCCCTCGGCGAGGAGCTTCAGCAGGTACAGCCGGAGCCGCCCGTGGCTGAAGACCGCAGTCATTCGCTTGCTTCCTCTTCGCTTGCTTCCTCGTCATCGACCGGCCTGCGTAACAACGAGATCGTGCCAGATGTCGCGTTGACCGCGAGCCGCCCTCCGGTGCCCGAGCCCAGCCGCCCGGTGACGCTGCTCAGCCCGATCTGGTCCAGCTCCGGGAAGGCGTTGACCACGTGCCCCGAGAGGGCGTGGACGCTCACCCGCAGGTCGCTGTCCTCGCGCACCCGCACGATGATCTCCCCCGACACCGTGTCCAGCTCGACGTTGGTGTTGTCGGGCGGGTTGTCGAGGTCGCAGGTGACGGAGCCGGAGATCGTGCGGGCCGCGACCCGGTGCGCGGTCGAGTCGGCGACGACGATCTCGCCCGACACCGTCTCCAGGTCCACCTCGCCGCCGAGCGTCAGGGCCTCGATCGAGCCGGAGATGACCTTGCCGCGCACCCCGCCGTCGATGCCGAGCAGCGTGATGCGCCCGCTGGTGACCTCCACGCTGGCCCCGTTGCGCAGCGAGGACGCGATGACGACGCCGGAGACGACCATGAGCTCGACGACCGCGCCGACCGGGACGACGATCGAGCAGTCGACCTTGTACTTCGAGCCGAACAGCCACCACAGCAGGCCCGACCAGCGCTTGGGAAACTCGTGCGCGACCGTGAGCGTGCCGTCGGCGACGGTGACGTCGACCGGGCGCTCGCCGATGCTGGTGATCTCGACCCGCGCCGGGCCCGCGTCGGCGCCGACGACGTTGAGCCGCCCGGCCACCAGACTGACGGCCAGGTGCTTGACCGGCTCCTCCAGGGTGAGCCGCTCAACCCCGGTGATCTTCCACGCCCTCATGCTGGAAAAGCGTAGCGCAAGACGCGATACATCGCGACTGTAAGTCGCGTCTTCAACCGATACCTACACGCCAGAACACGCAGTCTCAGCCTGCACGCGACGCATCCCCCGTCCGACGTCGATGCAAAACGGCTAGTTGTCGACAGGAAAAGCCAACTGGACCCGGTCGCCCATGATCAAGGGAAACGGTTGGCTGTCATAGCGACCAGAAGTTTCCCTTGATCATGGGCAGGGCGCGCCGGCCGACGTTGCGAGCCAGATCGACGGCGCCTGGAACTGCGGATCAACCGGGCAGCGGCGCCGCGGCCACGCATCAGCCTTGATGCATCAGTCCTGATGCATCAAGAATGCTGCATCGGGAGGCCCGGGCGAGCAACCCGACGACACGGCCGCGACCCACGACACGGCCGCGACCCCACGACACGGCCGCGACCCGGCCGGCGGACTCGGCGAGCGACCCGACGGCAGCCCAAGCAGCGCGGTGGGCAGGCCGGCGAGCGAGCCAGTGCAGCCAGCCGAGCACACGAGCCGAGCAACGCATCAGTCTTGATGCATCAAAACTGATGCATCAAGACTGCTGCAACGAAGAGGACCGGGCGAGCGGCAGCGCGGCGGCAGAGCTCCAGTGGGGCGGCGGCGGGCACGAAGCGGAGGGCGTCATGATCGATGGTGACTTCTGGTCGCTATGACAGCCGGATCCCGCCATCGATCATGACCGCCGAGACAGCTACGCGGCGACCATCGCAGTCGCGGCGCGGGCCAGGACGCGGCGCGGGTGGGTGCGGGAGTCGCACGGCGCCGGGTGGAGCTTCGGGTGTGCCCGCAGGCTCACCGACAGGTCCCGGGCCGCGACCACGCGCTTCAGCGACTGCAGCAGCGTCTCGTCGCCGATGAACGCGGCCACCGTCGACACCGTGCCAGCCTGGGCGAACGTCAGGCGCACCGGGACCACCGGGACGCCGGCGTCGACCGCGGCCTGGAACATCGCCGGGCGGAACGCGCCGCCCATCTTCCCGCACCACGTCGTGCCCTCGGGGAACACCGCCACGACGCCGCCGGAGGCGATGTTCGCGCGGACCTGGGCGACCGTCGCCGGCAGGCTCTTGGGCTTCGAGCGGTCGACGAAGACGGTACCGAGGGTGGCGGCCAGGCGGCCGATCAGCGGCCAGGCCCGCACCTCGCGCTTGGCCAGCAGGCGGGCCGGCGTGTGCGCGAGGATCACCACGACGTCGAGCCATGAGACGTGGTTGGCGACCAGCAGGGCGCCCCCCTGCGGGATGCGGCCGGAGGCCGAGTGGCGGATGCCCAGGCCGGCCAGGATGGCGCGGGCCAGGCCGCGCTGCGCGGCGACCAGGCCCCGCTGCGGCAGCAGGGCCAGGACGGGCACGCAGAGCGCGGCGAAGAGCAGGACCGAACCGGTGGCGACGATGCGCTTCACCATGATCGCGCGGGGGACGGTGCCGGCCGGGCGGTCGGCCAGGCAGTCCGCCCCGCACGTCGAACGGGGCAGCCAGAGGCTGTCCATGACAGCCATCGCGTTACCCCTGCCCGAGGAAGTGGCGCAGGTACCGCGGGTTCACCCGGTCCAGCGAGAGCAGCACGTAGAAGTCGGCGCAGTCGAAGTCCGGGTCGTGCGCGGGCGCGCCGCCCACCCACGAGCCGAGCCGCAGGTACCCCTTGAGCAGCGGCGGGACGTCGACCTTGGCCGGCACCTCCACGCCCTCGAAGGACCACGGGTTGCGGGGGCGCACCCGCCAGGCCGGCGGCACCAGGTGCTTGCGCTCGGCCAGGTCCCAGACCCCGGCCGCGGTGGCGCCACCGTCGAACAGCGGGACCGAGGCGCAGCCGCCCAGCCAGCGGTGGCCGTGCAGGTGCATGTACCGCGCGATGCCGGCCCACATCAGGTTGATGACCGCGCCGGAGCGGTGGTCGGGGTGCACGCAGGAGCGGCCCGTCTCGACCAGGTCGCCGCGCAGCGGGGCGAGGCCGGAGAGGTCGAACTCGGTCTCCGCATAGAGCCCGCCGGCCGCGGCGGCGCGGGCAGGTGGCAGCATGCGGTAGGTCCCGACGACCTGCCCGGTCAGTTCCTCGCGGATGATCAGGTGGTCGCAGAACTCGTCGAAGGCGTCGACGTCCAGCCCCGGTGCGGGGCTGTGCAGTGCGGCGCCGAGTTCACCGGCGAAGACGTCGTAGCGGAGCCGTTGTGCGGCCTCCACCTGGGCGCCGTCGGTGGCCACCAGCAGGGTGTACCGAGAAGTGTCGCCCAGCTCTTGCGGGCCGGCGGCGACGGCGAGAATCGTCATGCGTTCGGTGTAGAGGTCGACCCCTGCGGATGGCTGACGATGACTGGTTGCCTGCATGGCTGGCGGGTGAACTGTGGTTACCGTGATCAGCCATGGCGGGATACTCAGGCACACCGTTGCCCAAAAAGCTCGGCGTCAACGCCGGCCACCGGGTGCTCCTCGACGGCGCACCGGCGAGTTTCGAGCTGACCGAACTGCCGGCCGACGTGGTGCTGCACCGGCGCAGCAGCCCCGGCCTCTACGACGTCATCGTGTGCTTCTGCCCTGATCAGGCCCGGCTGCGCCGGCGCTGGGCGACACTGCACCGGCTCACGCCGCCGGCCGGCGCGCTCTGGATCGCCTGGCCGAAGCGTTCGTCCGGCCTGGCAACCGACCTGGACGAGAATGTCGTGCGAGAGTATGCCCTGGCCAACGGCCGGGTGGACGTCAAGGTGTGCGCGATCGACGACACGTGGTCGGGCCTGAAGCACGTCATCCGGGTGGCCGATCGATAAGTGCCAACCCAGGGCGGGGTCATCAGCGTTGCCTAGGCATGCCATATTGACGGCCTACTTCGAAGGGGAGGGAGCGGCACGTTGTCCAACAACGGGCAGATCGTCGTCTCCGGCCTGACCAAGCAGTACAAAAACGTCAGAGCCGTCGACAATTTGTCGTTCGTGGTCGAACCGGGTCGCGTCACGGGGTTCCTCGGTCCGAACGGCGCCGGCAAGACCACCACACTGCGCATGGTGCTCAACCTGGTCACGCCGACCGCCGGCACGGCCACGATCAGCGGCCACCGCTACTCGGACGTGTCCGAGCCGCTGCAGCTGGTCGGCGCGATCCTGGAGGCCTCGGCCGCGCACAAGGGCCGGACCGCGCGCAACCACCTGCGGTGCGTGGCGGCGGCGGCCGGTCTCCCGACCGCGCGCGTCGACGAGGTGCTGGAGCTGGTCGGGCTCACGCCGGCGGCCAAGCGGAAGTTCCGCGGCTACTCGCTGGGCATGAAGCAGCGGCTGGGCATCGCGCAGGCGCTGCTCGGCGACCCGCAGGTGCTGATCCTGGACGAGCCGGCCAACGGCCTCGACCCGGAGGGCATCCGCTGGATGCGCGGGCTGCTGCAGGGCCTGGCCAAGCAGGGCCGCACCGTGCTGGTGTCGAGCCATCTGCTGTCCGAGATGGAGATCCTGGCCGACGACATCGTCATCATCGCGGCCGGCAAGCTGGTCACGCAGGGCCCGGTCGAGCAGATCATCGGCGCGACGACCACCGGCCCGCAGGTCCGCGTCCGCACGCCCAACATCCAGGAACTGGTGACGGCCGTGCGCGGCGCCGGCGGGACGATCAACCCCAACGGCGGCGACGCGCACCTGATCACCGGCCTCGACGCACCGGCGGTCGGCCGGCTGGCCCTGCAGTCCGGCGTGGAGCTGCACGAGCTGGTCGCCGAGCGGCCCGACCTGGAGCACGTGTTCCTCGAGCTGACGCAGGGAAGGGCGGCCATCCGATGAGGCTCATCCGCGCCGAGCTGATCAAGCTCCGCACCACCAACATGTGGTGGATCTTCCTGCTCTGCTCGGTGGCGTTCACGGGCCTCGCGCTGTGGATCAACGCACTCCAGGCCAACTCGCAACTCGACGACTCCTACGTCTCGCAGGAGCCGCCGCCCGGCATGAGCGACGCGGACCGCGCGCAGTTCGAGGAGTACCAGCGGCAAGAGCAGGAGCGCATCGCCGCGGCCCACTCCGGGGCCGGCCTGGCCAAGATCGCCGCCAACGTCTACACGTCGGGGCAGTTCTTCGGCCTCATGCTGGTCATGCTCATGGCGATCCTGCTGATCACCAACGAGTTCTACCACCAGACGGCCACCGCCACCTTCCTCGCGACACCGAAGCGCACCAAGGTCATCGTGGCCAAGCTGGTCACCGCCGCGATCATGGGCTTCGCCTTCTGGCTGCTGACCACGGCCATCTCGGTGGCCGTCGGTGTGGCGTACTTCAGCGGCGAGGGCGTCGGCAACAGCCTCGGCCACTGGACGGCACAACAGGCGATCCTGCTCAACCTGCTCGTCTACGTGCTGTGGGCGATCTTCGGCATCGGCATCGGCGTACTCATCCGCAGCCAGCTGGGCGCCACGATCACGGCCACCGCCCTGTACACCATCGGCACCTACGCGGCGCTGATCGTGCTAGCGCTGATCCGCCAGTTCGTCATCAAGGAGGACTGGGTCTTCGAGAGCGCGGTGTACATCCCGCCACTCGCGTCCCAGCATGTGGTCGGCTCGCTGGCGTCCCAGCTCGGCGACGACACCGACCTGCCGCCGCGGTGGGCCGGCGCCGTCGTGCTCATCGCCTGGGCGGTCATTCTCGGTACCATCGGCACGCTGATCACCCGCAAGCGAGACGTGGCCTAGCAAGTTTTCCGCAAGATCTAGGACAGTTGTGGCCGCCATATGGCGGCCACAGTTGTATGGGAAGACACCGGGACTTCGTCTACATGGTCACTCCGGCGGCGTCGGCGACGAACGAACGTTAGGCAGCGCGTAGCCTTGACCCGGACATCGGAAACCCCTAGAACTCGCGTTTGGAAGAGGCGATCAAGAGCCGTGTCGACCCAAGCGACCAACTCGCAGGAGAACCCGCTGGCGGGTTTTGGCCCGAACGAGTGGATCGTCGAGGACATGTACCAGAAGTACCTCGCCGACCCGGCCAGCGTGGACTCCGCGTGGCACGACTTCTTCGCCGACTACAAGCCCAGCCCGGACGCCGCCCCCGAGGCGGCGCCCGTCGCCGCGGCTAAGCCGGCGCCCACGCAGCCCGCACCCGCCAAGGCGGAGGTCAAGGCGGAGGTCAAGGCGGAGGTCAAGACCGAGGTCAGGCCGAAGCCCGCCGCCAAGCCGGCGCCGACGAAGGTGACCCCCGCCCCCGTCGGCGGCGCCAGGACCACCCCGCTGCGCGGCGTCGCGGCTCGCATCGTGCAGAACATGGACGCCTCGCTCGAGGTCCCGACCGCGACGAGCGTGCGGGCGGTCCCGGCGAAGCTGCTGTCCGACAACCGCATCGTCATCAACAACCACCTGGCCCGCGGCCGGGGCGGCAAGGTCAGCTTCACCCACCTGATCGGCTACGCCCTGGTCCGCGCCCTCGCCGAGCACCCCGAGATGAACAACTCGTTCGCCGAGGTCGAGGGCAAGCCCAACCTGGTCCAGCCCGAGCACGTCAACCTCGGCATCGCGATCGACCTGGCCAAGCCCGACGGCACCCGCACCCTGGTCGTGCCGAGCATCAAGGCCGCCGACACCATGGACTTCCGCCAGTTCTGGTCGGCCTACGAGGACGTCGTCCGCCGCGCCCGGCGCAACGAGCTGACCATGGACGACTACGCCGGCACCACGGTCTCGCTGACCAACCCGGGCGGCATCGGCACCGTGCACTCGATGCCGCGGCTCATGACCGGGCAGGGCACGATCATCGGCGTCGGCGCCATGGAGTACCCCGCCCCGTATGCCGGCATGTCCGACGAGACGCTGGCCGACCTGGGCATTTCCAAGATCATCACGCTGACCAGCACGTACGACCACCGGATCATCCAGGGCGCGCAGTCCGGCGAGTTCCTGAAGGTCATGCACGAGCTGCTGCTCGGCGAGCACGGGTTCTACGACCAGATCTTCACCGCGCTGCGCATCCCCTACGAGCCGGTGCGCTGGGTCCGCGACGTGGCCCGCACCTCCGAGGGCCAGATCGACAAGGCGGCCCGCGTCGTCGAGCTCATCCACGCGTACCGCGTGCGCGGCCACCTGATGGCCGACACCGACCCGCTGGAGTTCCGCATCCGCCGCCACCCCGACCTCGACGTGCTCGAGCACGGGCTCACGCTGTGGGACCTCGACCGTGTCTTCCCGGTCGGCGGGTTCGCGGGCAAGCAGAAGATGAAGCTGCGCGCCGTGCTGGGCGTCCTGCGTGACTCGTACTGCCGCCGGGTCGGCGTCGAGTACATGCACATCATGGACCCCGAGGAGCGGCGCTGGATCGCCGAGCGGGTCGAGAAGCCGTACGAGAAGCCCGACACCGACGAGCAGAAGCACATCCTGAACCGGCTCAACGCCGCCGAGGCCTTCGAGACCTTCCTCCAGACCAAGTACGTCGGGCAGCGGCGCTTCTCGCTGGAGGGCGCCGAGGCGCTGATCCCGCTGCTGGACGAGATCCTGCAGGACTCGGCGGTCGGCGGCCTCGACGAGGTCGTCATCGGCATGGCCCACCGCGGCCGGCTCAACGTGCTCGCCAACATCGTCGGCAAGCCCTACGAGAAGATCTTCTCCGAGTTCGAGGGCCACCTCGACCTCAAGTCGGCGCACGGCTCCGGCGACGTCAAGTACCACCTGGGCATGACCGGGAAGTTCACCACCCCCGACGGCGAGCACGCCACGACGGTCTCCGTGGTGGCCAACCCGTCGCACCTGGAGGCGGTCAACCCGGTGCTCGAAGGCATCGTGCGGGCCAAGCAGGACAAGATCGACCTCAAGCTCGAGGGCTACACGGTCCTGCCGCTGCTCGTGCACGGCGACGCGGCCTTCGCCGGCCAGGGTGTCGTGGCGGAGACGCTGAACCTGTCACAGCTGCGCGGCTACCGCACCGGCGGCACGGTCCACGTCGTCGTCAACAACCAGGTCGGCTTCACCACCGCGCCGGAGTACTCGCGCTCGTCGCTGTACTCGACCGACGTCGCCCGGATGATCCAGGCGCCGATCTTCCACGTCAACGGCGACGACCCCGAGGCCGTCGTGCGGGTGGCGCGGCTCGCGTTCGAGTACCGCCAGGCGTTCAACAAGGACGTCGTCATCGACCTGGTCTGCTACCGCCGCCGGGGCCACAACGAGGGCGACGACCCGTCGATGACCAACCCGCTGATGTACGCGATCATCGACCAGAAGCGCTCGGTCCGGAAGATCTACACCGAGGAGCTCATCGGCCGCGGCGACATCCCGATCACCGAGGCCGAGGCGCTGCTCAAGGACTACCACGAGCAGCTGGAGACGGTCTTCAAGGCGACCCGCGACGCCTCGTCCAGCCCCGCCGCCCGGCTCACCCGGCTGCGCGAGCCGGAGCCGGAGCCGCAGATCCAGACGGCGATCGACGAGTCGGTCCTGCGGGCGATCGGCGAGGCCCACGTGAAGCTGCCCGACGGCTTCACCCCGCACAAGCGCGTCCAGCAGCTGCTCGACCGGCGGGCCAAGATGGCCGTCGAGGGCGACATCGACTGGGGCTTCAGCGAGATCATCGCGTTCGGCTCGCTGGTCGCGGAGGGCGTCACCGTGCGCCTGTCCGGCCAGGACTCCCGCCGCGGCACCTTCGTCCAGCGCCACGCCGGCATCGTCGACGCCGAGACGGGCAGCGACTACATGCCGATGTCGGCTCTGGTCGACAACGGCGGCAAGCTGTTCGTCTACGACTCGCTGCTGTCGGAGTTCGCGGCGATGGGCTTCGAGTACGGCTACTCCGTCGAGAACCCCGACGCGCTGGTCATGTGGGAGGCGCAGTTCGGCGACTTCGTCAACGGCGCCCAGTCGATCGTCGACGAGTTCATCTCCTCCGGCGAGGTCAAGTGGGGCCAGCGCAACGCCGTGACGCTGCTCCTGCCGCACTCGCACGAGGGCCAGGGCCCGGACCACACGTCCGGTCGCCTGGAGCGGTACCTGCAGCTGTGCGCCGAGGACAACATGCGGGTCGCGGTGCCGACCACCCCGGCGAACCACTTCCACCTGCTGCGCCGCCAGGCGCTGTCGACGAAGAAGAAGCCGCTGGTCGTCTTCACGCCGAAGTCGCTGCTGCGGCACCGGCTCTGCGTGTCGCCGGTGCTGGACTTCACCACCGGTACCTTCCAGGAGGTGCTCGGCGACCCGGGCATCAAGGGCACCGCGCTCGACCCGAACGCCGTGAAGCGCGTCCTGCTCTGCTCGGGCAAGGTGTTCTACGACCTGCTTCAGGCCCGCACCGACCGCGAGATCACCGACACCGCGATCATCCGGGTCGAGCAGCTGTACCCCATGCCGGTCGACGAGCTGCGCGCGGCGCTCGAGCAGTACCCGAACGCCGAGGACTTCGCCTGGGTCCAGGAGGAGCCGGCCAACCAGGGTGCCTGGAGCTTCATCGCGCTCAACCTGCTGGAGCACCTCCAGGGCGTCGGCCTGCGCCGCATCTCCCGTCCGGCCGCGGCCGCCCCGGCCGTCGGCTCGACCAAGCTCCACGACGCGGAGCAGCAGGCCCTGATCGAGGCCGCGCTGCCGAAGCGCTGACCTCAGGTTCCATCTCGAGCGGGAGGGCACGGCCGGAGCCGTGCCCTCCCCCGTTTGTTCCGGAGATGAATCGTGTACTTCACCGACCGCGGCATCGAAGAACTGGCCACCCGCCGGGGCGAGGAGGAGGTCACCATCGAGTGGCTGGCCGAGCGCCTCCGCGACTTCGTGGACCAGAACCCGGAGTTCGAGACCCCGATCGAGCGCCTGGCGGTCTACCTGGCCCGCCTGGACGACGAGGACGACGAGTGACGACGCTTCCATGATCGATGGCGCGATCCGGCCGCCATGACAGCCGGACGGCGCCATCGATCATGAAGACTGAACGACAATTTCGGATATGTCGGATATCAGCGCAGCGCTCCCTCATTCGTGTCGGCCAAATGGGTCATTCGAGCGTGAGTGCGATGTAGCCCATGAAGGCAATCGAATGTCACCACACGGGCGATAACGGAATACCGCAGGTCGCACCTACATTCCTTACGTGCCCCCGCGTCGCAACCGAACTGCAACCGTGTCGCTCCTGACCGCCGCCCTGCTCGTCGCGGGCGGCGTCTTCGTCGGGTCCGGCGCCGCGTCCAAGGCGCCCGCGACGACGGCCGTGGGGGCGGCGCAGATGGCCGCCGCGCCCGGCACGTACCCGGTCGGCCTGCGCAAGTTCAACTTCGCGCGGGGCAAGGAGCGCCCGCTGCCCACCATGGTCTGGTACCCGGCCAAGGGCCGCCGGAGCAAGGGCAAGGCCCAGAGCGACGCCACCCCGGCCGCCGGCACGTTCCCGCTGCTGCTGTGGAGCCACGGCTTCTACAGCAACCCGCAGATGCAGGAGTCGGTGACCCGCTTCCTCGCCGAGTCCGGCTACGTGGTCGTGGCGCCGGCCTACCCGTTCACCAAGAAGGACGGGCCGAAGTTCAACAAGCTCGACGTCCCCAACCAGGCCACCGACGCCTCGTACGTGATCAGCCAGATGATCGAGCCGGGCAACCCGCTGGCCGCGAGCATCGACGCCGACCGCATGGGCGCGATCGGGCACTCGGGCGGCGCCACCACCACCAACTGGCTGTTCACCGGCAAGCGCGACCCGCGGCTCAAGGTAGGCGTGATGCTGGCGGGCCGGCCCACCTCGACGTACCAGGGCGAGCCGGTGCCGCTGCTGTTCGTGCACGGCGACAAGGACCCGGTGGTCGCCTACAGCCAGGGCCGGGAGTCGTACGGCAAGGATCCGTGGCCGAAGGCGTTCCTGACCATCAGGGGCGGGGAGCACGGCGCCGGCACGGGCGACGCCGAGCTGGGCCACACCCAGGCGATGGCGACGATCCTGGACTTCCTGCTGTGGGGCCTCAACGGCGACGACGCGGCCCGGCTGCGGCTGCAGAAGGACGCCACCCTCGCGGGAGTGACGCAGTTCGAGCAGGTCGGCGTCTACAGCACGAACACGACGACGAGCACCACGACCAGCAGCGCCGCGGCGGCGGCGACGGCGAGCGCGACCGGTAAGGCCTTGGAGCGGGCGGGCTCTGCCGCCGGTTGATTGTCGACCCACGCCTGGAAGGCCTGGGTGTTCTGACTCGGATCGACGCGGTCATCAGACATGGCCGACAGAATACCGAGGTCGCGACTGCCGACTGTGGCCGAACAGTGTCGGATTGTGGCACAGTCCCCCACGTGAGCCGCTGGCGCGAGAGGTCGTGGTGGGGCTGGGGCTGGGCCGACGAGGCGCTCGACGACGCGGCCTGCCGCAAGCTGGCGGAGCAGGCATTACGACCCTGGATGCCGATCGACGGCTCGGTCCTGCCGATCCCCTTCGACCCGTTGCTCGGCCCGCCGCGGCTGGTGCCGCCGTCCATGATGGAGGAGGCGTTCGCCGCCGACTCGATGGCGCGGGCCGCCCACGCCTACGGCAAGGCCTTCCGCGACGTCGTCCGCGCCCTGCACGGCGAGCTGGAGCACGCGCCCGACCTGGTCTGCTATCCCCGGACCGCGCACGACGTCGTCGCCGTCCTCGACTGGGCGGAGGCGGTCGGCGCGGCGGTGGTGCCGTACGGCGGGGGCACGTCGGTGGTCGGCGGCGTGGAGTACCGCGGCGCGGACCCGTGGATCTCCCTCGATCTCAGCCGGCTCAACCGCATCGCCGAGGTCGACGAGGTCAACCACGCGGTGCGGGTGCAGGCCGGCGTCTTCGGCCCGGCGCTGGAGGACGCCCTGCGCCCGCACGGGCTGACGCTGCGGCACTTCCCGCAGAGCTTCGAGTTCTCCACGGTCGGCGGCTGGCTGGCGACGCGCGCCGGCGGGCACTACGCGACCGGTCCGACCCGCATCGACGACTTCGTCGAGGCGCTGCGGGTGATCACCCCGCAGGGGTCGGTCGAGTCCCCGCGCGTGCCCTCCAGCGGCGCCGGCCCCGCCGCCACCGGCCTGTTCCTCGGCTCCGAGGGTGCGCTGGGCGTGATCGTGGAGGCGTGGTTGCGGGTCACCCGGCGACCGGAGCGGAAGCTCTCCGCGAGCCTGGGATTTCCGGTGTACCTCGAAGCCGTGGCCGCCGTGAAGGAGCTCGTGCAGGCCGGCCTGCGCCCCAGCAACTGCCGCCTGCTGGACCCCGCCGAGGCGATGCTGAACGCCGGCGCGCGCGACGGCGGGGCCCGCCTGCTGCTGGGCTTCGAGGGCCCGGCCGCCGCCCTGCTGCCCGACGCGCTGGAGATCTGCCGGGCCCACGGCGGCACCGAGCGCGAGCACGACCCGGCCGGCGACACGTTCCGGGCCTCGTTCCTGCGGGCGCCGTACACCCGCGACGCCCTGATCCGCCTCGGCCTGGTCGTCGAGACCGTGGAGACGGCGTGCACCTGGAGCCGGTTCGAGCAGCTGCACGCGGCGGTCCTCGCCGCCGTCCAGGCCGCCGCCCCGACCCGGGTCGCCGTGGTCACCTGCCGGTTCACCCACGTCTACCCGGACGGGCCGGCGCCCTACTTCACCGTCATCACCCCGGCCCGCCGCGGCGCCGAGGTCGCGATCTGGGACGAGATCAAGGCGGCGGTGAGCGAGGCGATCGCGGCGAACGGCGGCACGATCACGCACCATCACGCGGTCGGGCGCGACCATCGGCCGTGGTACGACGACGAGCGCTCGCCGCTGTTCGCCGGCGCGCTGCGCGCCGCGAAGCGGTCACTGGACCCCCGCGGGATCCTCAATCCGGGCGTGCTGGTGTGAAGCGGGCAGCAGTCGCCGGACAGCCGCGCCGAGGACGATGAGCAGCAGGCCGAGCAGGAAGAACGCGACCGTGAAGCCGAGCGACGTGATCGCTACGCCGTTGTAGCCGAGCTCGTTGACGTCGAGGAACGGGTACGGGTACTCGTCCACGAACACGCCCCGGACCAGCGCGAACCCGAGGTACACGAGCGGATAACCCAGCCACACCGCGGCGAACCACCAGCGCACGGGCGCGCGGTCGAGCAGCAGCCAGGTGACCGCGGCCAGCAGCGGGGTGACCGTGTGGAGGAGCAGGTTGTGCACCGTGTTCCGGCCGTTGTCCTCCATGAAGAACGGGCTCGACGGGTTGGCCAGGAGGGTGTGGTAGACGCTGCCGGTGATGCAGCTGAAGAGCGTCGCCCCGCCGCGCACCCAGGCGGCGACCGGCCGGACCGTCGCCAGCGCCGAGACGACGGCGATGATCACGCTGCTCTGCACGGTGAAGTACACGAACACGGTGCCGTCATGGGTGTACAGCAGCAGGGCGACGATCCCGGCCACGGCGCTCAGGGCGGTGAGCGCGCGGAAGACGACTGTCATGGCGGGAACGTAGCGGGATTTCCCCCCGTGGGAAAGACGGTGATCGCCGCGGCTGCTCGTACCGTTGTTGCCATGCGCCTAGTCGCGGCACTGCTGGCGGTCTCCCTCCTGGCCGGCTGCTCCGGCGACCCGTCCTCACACTGGGTCGCGCCCTCCTCCCCCACACCCTCCGCCGGCACCACCCAGCAGCCGAAGCTCGCGGCCGTCGAGCTGCCGGCGCCGCTGGCCGCGCCGACGGGCAGCGTCTCCGTGTCGCAGCAGGAGGTGACGTACTCCAGGGACGGCCGGACGCTGCGCACGGTGATCTGGCTGCCGGACCGGCCGGCGAAGGCCCCCGCGGTGGTCTTCAGCCACGGCCTCAACGGCGCGCCGGAGCACTTCGCGACCCTGCTGCGGCAGTGGGCGTCGGCCGGCTTCGTGGTCATCGCGCCCGCGTACCCGAACACGACGCGCGGCGCCAAGCTCGACGTGTACGACGTGCTGAACCAGCCGGCCGACGCGAGCTACGTGCTCGGGCAGGTGCTCGCGGGCCCGCTCGGCCGGCGCATCGACGCGGACCGGCTGGCCGCGGCCGGTCACTCGGCCGGGGCGATCACGACGGTCGGCCTGTTCGCGGGCGATCGCGACAAGCGGCTGCGCGCCGGGATCGTCATGGCCGGCAGCGGGCTGGGCGTGGGGCTGGCCTTCAGCGGTACACCCGCGGCAATGCTCTTCGTCCACGGCACCGCCGACCCGCTGGTGTCGTATGCCTCCGGCAAGGCGGCCTACGATGCGGTGCCCTGGTCCAAGGCGATGCTGACCATCCCCGGCGGCAACCACAACGATCCGTACCTCAGCCCCGGCTCGGCGTCGTTCCAGACGGTCGCGACGGCGACCCTGGCGTTCCTGCGCCTGGAGCTCTACGGCGACGAGGCCGCCCGCCGGTCCCTGGAACCGACGAGCGACCTCGACTCACAACTGAGTTAGATCGGGTCAGGCGGTGTGGTCGATGACGACCTTGCCGAAGATGTCACCCGAGTGCAGGTGCTCGAACGCCTTGCGCACGTCGCTGAACGGCACCACCGAGTCGATGATCGGCCGCACCCCGGTGCGCGCCATGAGCGCCATGAGGTCGGCCAGCTCCTCGGGCGTGCCCATGCTCGTGCCGAGGATCTCCAGCTGGAGCGCGAACACCCGGCGCAGGTTGACCTTCGGCAGGTGCCCGCTCGTCGCGCCGGAGACGACGATCCGGCCGCCCAGCTTGGCCGCCTTCATCGAGTGCTCGAAGGTGGCCTCGCCGACCGTCTCGATCACCACGTCCACCCGCTCGGGGAGCCGCGCGCCGGCCTCCAGTGCGGTGGCGCCCAGCGCCGCGATCTTCTCGCGCTTTGCTGCGTCGCGGCTGGTGGCGTACACCCGCGCGCCGAGCGCCTTCGCGATGAGCACCGCCGCCGTGGCGACGCCGCCGCCCGCGCCCTGCACGAGCACCGCTCCGTCGGCCTCCAGGCGGCCGCGGGTGGTCAGCATGCGGTACGCCGTGAGCCAGGCCGTGGGCAGGCAGGCCGCCTCCGCGAAGGACAGCTCGGCCGGCTTCGGCACCAGGTTGTACGCGGGCACGGTGACCCGCTCGGCGACCGTGCCCTGGTAGAACTCGGACAGGATCGAGAAGTCGCCCTTCTCGGTGTAGACGACCGGGTACACCACGACGTCGCTGCCGTCGGGGCCGACGCCGGCGGCGTCGCACCCCAGGATCATGGGCAGCTGCTCCTCCCGGAGCCCGACGCCGCGCAGCGACCACAGGTCGTGGTGGTTGAGGGCGCTCGCGCGCACCTCGACCACGGCCCAGCCGTCGAGCGGCGTCGGTTCGGGAGCGTCGCCGATGGTGAGCACGGCGAGCGGGTCGGCATCGTCGAAGCCGGACGCGAAGGCGGCACGCATGCCCGCGACCCTAACGCAGGACGCCGTCGCGCAAAGCGGCATCCGCCACAGCTGCGGCGACGGCCGGCGCCACCCGCGGGTCGAGCGCGCTCGGCACGATGGTGTCGGCCGCCAGCTCACCGGGCGCGAGCACCTCGGCGATCGCGGTCGCCGCGGCCACCTTCATGCCGTCGCTGATCCGGGTCGCCCCGGCGTCGAGCGCGCCGCGGAAAATGCCGGGGAACGCCAGCACGTTGTTGATCTGGTTGGGGAAGTCGCTGCGGCCGGTCGCGACCACGGTCGCGTAGCGCGCGGCGATGTCCGGGTGCACCTCGGGCGTCGGGTTGGCGAGCGCGAAGATCGCCCCGCCCGGCGCCATGCCGGCCAGCGCCTCCTCGGGGATCGTGCCGCCGGAGACGCCGATGAGCACGTCGGCGCCGCGCAGCGCGGCCGCGATGTCGCCGCTCACCCCGTGGGCGTTGGTGTCGGCGGCCAGCGCCGCCTTGGCCGCGTTCCCGTGGAGGTCGGTCCGTCCACTGTGGATGCAGCCGCGCGAGTCGAGCACGATGATGTCGCCGGCCGTCACGCCGCCGCTGATCAGCATCCGGGTCACCGCCACGCCGGCGGCGCCCGCGCCGCTCACCACGACCCGCAGGTCGCCGAGCTTGCGGTCGAGCACCTTGACCGCGTTGCGCAGCGCGGCGAGCACCACGATCGCGGTGCCGTGCTGGTCGTCGTGGAAGACCGGGATCGGCAGCGTCTCCTCCAGCCGCCGCTCGATCTCGAAGCAGCGCGGCGCGGAGATGTCCTCCAGGTTGATCCCGCCGAACGACGGCGCCAGCGCGGTCACGATCCGCACGATCTCGTCCGGGTCCTGCGTGTCGAGGCAGATCGGCACGGCGTCGACCCCGCCGAACTGCTTGAACAGCACGGCCTTGCCCTCCATGACCGGCATCGCGGCGCGGGGGCCGATGTTGCCCAGGCCGAGGACCGCGGAGCCGTCGGTCACCACCGCGACCGCCTTGCCCACCCAGGTGAGCCGGTGGACGAGCGACTCGTCGGCGGCGATCGCCTCACAGACCCGGGCCACGCCCGGTGTGTAGGCCAGGGAAAGGTCCTCGCGCGTGGCCAGCGGGACGGTCGACTGGACGGCCAATTTGCCGCCGTGATGCAGATCGAAGACAGGATCGGACACGGAAGTAGGCACGGGGGCTCCTTTGCCACGGTTGCCAGGCTGGCTGTGCAGAGATGACGCGCGGCGCGGGTGAAAAGCGCGGGAAGCGAAGATGCGGCGGGGGTCTCCCGTATCCGCAACACTTTACGCCCGGGCCCGCCGGAAGCGCACGGGTTGTGGCCACCAGCGAAATGTCACACGTCCGATGATGTCCGCGCGACCGTACCGCTCGGAATCGTCACTGGCGAACGGGTTGTCTCCCACGACCCACCACCCGTCACCATCCGCACGCAGCACACGCTTCACCACCAGCAGGTCGGGCCGGCTGCGGAACCTCGCCACCACGACGTCACCCGGGCGAGCGTGCGCGGTCCGCACGATAAAGATGCGGTCGCCGTGGCGCAATGCCGGGGCCATGGAGGGGCCGCTCACCAGTGCCGCAAACCACGGCAGCCGCATGAAATCCCCGAACTTGGATAGGAGTAGGGTCAGCACTGAGGATCATCGCAAATCACCCTGGAGGGTTCGATGCGACTGTCGCGGATTTTCGCGCCGCGCACCGTGGTCAGCGCCCACTGCGACCTGCCGTGTGGCGTCTACGACCCGGCGCAGGCCCGGATCGAGGCCGAGTCCGTCAAGGCCATTGCCGAGAAATACCAGGCCAACAGTGACCCCGAGTTCCGCACCCGGGCACTGGTCATCAAGGAGCAGCGGGCCGAGCTGGTCAAGCACCACCTGTGGGTGCTGTGGACCGACTACTTCAAGCCGCCGCACTTCGAGAAGTACCCGCAGCTGCACGCGCTCTTCAACGAGGCCACGAAGCTGGCCGGGGCCTCCGGCGCCAAGGGCTCCGTCGACCCGGCCGTTGCCGAGCAGCTGCTGGCGAAGATCGACGAGATCGCGAAGATCTTCTGGGAGACCAAGCAGGCCTGAGCCTGTCCGCACCAGCATCCCCCATCCGGCGCCCGCCGGATGGGGGCTTTCTTTACTGTCGTTTGGAGTTCCGAGTTGATCCGCCCAGCAGTCCCCGCCGACGTCCCCGCCCTCGTCGGGATGGTGTACGAGCTCGCCGAGTTCGAGCGCGA
The DNA here is from genome assembly GCF_040605515.1 of Dactylosporangium sp. NPDC005572. NCBI lineage: Bacteria > Bacillati > Actinomycetota > Actinomycetes > Micromonosporales > Micromonosporaceae > Dactylosporangium > Dactylosporangium sp. NPDC005572. The sequence goes on from NZ_JBEXCY010000023.1 coordinate 54,300, forward strand.
GCTCGACAAGTGCCACCTCACCGAGGAGCAGCTGACCGCCGCGCTGTTCGGCGCCGACCCCCGCGTCTTCTGCCACGTCGCCGTGTCATCCGATGACCTTCCGGTCGGGATGGCGCTGTGGTTCCTCACGTACTCGACGTGGGAGGGGACGCACGGCGTGTACCTGGAGGACCTGTACGTGCGGCCGGCCGCCCGCGGTACCGGCGCCGGCAAGGCCCTGGTCGCGACGCTGGCCCAGGTCTGCGTGGAGCGCGGCTACCCGCGGCTGGAGTGGGCCGTCCTGGACTGGAACCCGGCCCGGACCTTCTACGACGCGCTGGGGGCCGGCCCGAAGTCGGACTGGGTCCCCTATCGGCTGTCGGGTGCCCCGCTGGCCGCACTCGCCGCCGCACAAGGTGCGGCGACGTCGTAGAGTCGCGTGCGAGGGGGTTCATCGCGTTGACTCAGGTTGTGTCGAAGAGGTCCGGCTCCGACGGCGACGACGTCGTCCTGCTCGCCGTGCCGGCGTCGCCCGCGTATCTCGGCGTGCTGCGCACGGCCACCGCGGGCCTGGCCGCGCGGCTCCAGTTCACGCTGGACGAGATCGAAGACCTGCGGATCGCGGTGGACGAGGCCTGCGCGATGCTGCTCGCGGTCGCGAGCGACACCCCCCAGCTGGGTGACACGGTCGAGCTGTCCTGCCGCTTCACGGTCACCCCCGACGCGCTCACGGTGGAGACGACGGTGCCCCTGGGCTCACCCGACGAGCGCCTGCCGGGCGGCGAGTCCTTCGCCTGGCAGGTGCTGAGCGCGCTCGCCGACGAGGTCTCGGCCACGGTCGACGGGCACCAGGCGAGCATCCGCCTGACCAAGCGCCGCCCGACGCCCTAGAGGTTGTCCACCCCCGGGACCGGCTCGTTGCGGTGCTCGGTGGGGAGCTCCTCCGGCCGGACGTGGTCGATGTGCTCCCGGGCGATCAACATGGCCCGGTCCACGTCCCCGTCCCGGATGGCCGCCAGCAGGGCGCGGTGGTCGCGGTCGATCTCGCGCCACATCGGCAGCGGGGCCGCGGCCTCCACCGTCCGCCGGTCGGCGACCGTGTAGAGCGGCCGCACCACCAGCCCCAGCAGCGCGTTGCCGGACGCCGCCGCCACCGCCAGGTGGAACGCGGCGTGCGCCTCGATGCGGCGGTCCAGATCGTCGCGGTCCGGGTCGATCATCGCCCGCTCGATCTCGGCCAGGTGGTGCGGCTGGCGCCGGGCGGCGGCCAGGCCGGCCGCCGGCACCTCCAGCATCCGGCGTACCTCCAGGAACTCGTCTCCCCGCACGGCCCCGCTGGCGAGCAGCAGGCCGACGCCGTCGGACAGCGAGTCGCCGAGCGCCAGCGCGTCGGGCTCGGCGACGAAGCTGCCGCCGTTGACCCCGCGCGTGGTGACGATGAGGTGCTGGCTGCTGAGCAGGCGGAGGGCCTCGCGCACCGTCGAGCGGCTCAGGCCCGACCGCTCGCACAGCTGCGGCTCGGTGGGCAGGCGCTGGCCGGGGCGCAGCTGGCCGGACATGATCTCGTCGCGGATGCGGTCGGCGAGAAGCTGATATGCGGGAGCGACCGTCACGACCACCGAGCGTAGAACACGCGGCGATTCCGCGGGCTCATCTGACGCCCAGGGCGACCCGAGTCGACGGCGCGAAGAGCAGGATGGCCCCGGCCAGGCCGAGAACGAACAGCGGGGCGCCGACAAGCGGCTGACCGTGGGTGAGCATGGTCCAGCCGATCGGCATCTGGAGCATCTGTACGACGATGCCCGGCCCGCGCGCCCACCGCTTGCGGCGGTGCAGCGCGATGCCCACGCCGATGAAGATTGCGGCCATGAGCGCGACGTAGCCCGTCGAGGACAGCGCCATCTCGATCGCGGCGAATTCGGCGGTCACGTCCCAGTACACGAACAGGAGCGTCAGCGCGGCGAGCCCGGCGCCCTCCAGAAGGAGCAGCCGGACCGCCCACCGCAGGGTCGCCGGGGTCTGCTCGTCGTTCACTGAGGCAATCCTTCCTGGTGGAGGTCCGTGTTACCCCCGACCTTATCGCGCGCCGAAAGGGGTACAGTGCGGCCCATGCGCGCGCTGCTGGTGGTCAACCCCAATGCGACGACCACCACCGAACGCGGCCGGGACATCCTCGTTCGGGCCCTGCGGAGTCAGGTCAAGCTCGACGTCGCGTACACGCAGCGCCGGGGCCACGCTGCCGACCTGGCGCGGGAGGCCGCCCGCGACGGCATGGACCTCGTGGTGACCCTGGGCGGCGACGGTACCGTGAACGAGGCCGTCAACGGCCTGATGACCTTCGACTCGGGACCGGCGGCGCAGCGCGCGCAGGAGCGCCCGGCACTCGCCGTGGTGCCCGGCGGCTCCACCAACGTCTTCGCCCGCGCCCTGGGGCTGCCGAGCGACTGGGCGGAGGGCACCGGCGCGATCCTGGAGGCGCTGCGCGACCGCCGCGAACGGATCATCGGCCTCGGCCGGGCGGACGACCGCTACTTCACCTTCTGCGCGGGTCTGGGGATCGACGCGGAAGTGGTACGGCGGGTGGACCGGGCCCGCCGCAAGGGTTCGACGTCGACGCCGTGGCTGTACTTCCGGGCGACCATGGCGCAGTTCGCCGCCACGAATCGCCGTGTTCCGCTGCTGACCCTCGAGCTTCCCGGCGAACCGGCGCAGACCGGGCTAACGTGGATGCTGGTGCAGAACACCGCACCGTGGACATACATCGGCGAACGGCCGGTGGATCCGAATCCGCGCGCCTCGTTCGACACGGGGCTGGATGTGCTGGGCCTTCGGGAACTTCAGGTTGCGAGCACCACACGCACTGTGGCGCAAATCCTGTCGAACCGCTACGAACCGAAGGGAAAGCAGGTCCTGCGGCTGCACGATCTGCCCGGCTTCACGCTGACGGCAGCCAGGCCGATCGCTTTCCAGGTCGACGGAGAGTACATCGGAGAGTGCGACAAGTTGGATTTCGCGTCCGTCGCGGGGGCGTTACGCGTAGTGTGTTGAGTCACCCCCCGGCGCCCGACCACCGAAGGGGGAGAAAGTTGCAGAGAGTCGCGAGAGAGACACCGCGACCGCATCTCCGAAAGCCCTTCGGTCGTTGACCGAGCAGTACTACATTGGTCACTGACTGTTGCGATCCAGGGTTACCAGTCGCCATAAAATCGGACAAACAGTGCGTGAGCTTGCTCACCGACTTGGATTTTTTTGGTTTGGACCCCTTGACATCGCGGTAGTTCGTGAAAGCATTCACAAGCGAAACGACCACTGAGCGTTGCCCGCACACGTGTAACGGATCTTCAGGCTCCGCCTAGCCGAACCGTCACACGAGATGCATATAGGGAATCACCAACAACGATCCGCGAAAAAAACAAGGAGTGTTGCCGCCATGTCGGACTGGCGCCACCATGCCCTCTGCCGCGACGAGGACCCGGAGCTGTTCTTCCCCATTGGGACTTCCGGCCCCGCGTTGCTGCAGGTTGAGCAGGCGAAGGCAGTCTGCCAGCGCTGCTCCGTGACCAGCGAGTGCCTCCAGTGGGCCCTCGACTCCGGTCAGGATGCAGGCGTCTGGGGCGGAATGAGCGAGGACGAGCGCCGCTTGATGAAGCGTCGCGGTGGCCTCCGGGTCCGCGCTCACTCCGCATAAGACCCTTCTAGACGAACCGCCCCGGCCGGGAACACCCGGCCGGGGCGTTTTGCGTCCGCGGGTTACCGACGCACCGCGCGGCGCCATGATCGTGGGAAGTATCTGGCTGCCAGAACAGCCGAATGTTTCCCACGATCATGGAAGTGCCGACTCGTGTTCGGACGCATTGCATTCGGCCGCCCACACTGAGCCAAACCCAACCCGCTCCCACGCACGACAATGCGCGCGACCACGCACGCCGCTCCACAGCATTGCGTCACCACGCATACCGCCGTTGTGCATATTTGCCATCCCACTCCCCGCACAAAACCACACCGCGTCACCACGCAATGTCGCTCCGCCGCATCGCACCACCACACATACCGCCGTGGCGGGGTGCGGAGCAGCGGGCAGCGCGACAGCTCTGCGGAGAGCAGCGCGCGGCCGGCGGGCGCGGCGCGAGTAGGTGGAACCGCCGTCCAGGGTGCGTGACCGGGGGTGCGGGAAGGGAGCGCCGCCAGGGCGGGTGCCGTTGCCGGCGCCCGCCCCGGAGCTGGGCGTCAGTCGAAGAGTTCGCCGAAGAAGCTGTCGCGGTGGTGGCGCTTGTGGCGCTTGTGGTGGCCGTAGTGGCCGTAGCCGTGGGAGCTGTAACCGTGGGAACCGTGTGAAGGCTGGTGCGTGTAGGGCTGCTGCGGATACGCCGGCGGGGGCGTCGCCGCCTGGCGGTTGGCGTTCCAGGCCTGCTCGGCGTTCATCAGGCGCTCCAGCTCGCCCCGGTCGAGGAAGATGCCCCGGCACTCCAGGCACTGGTCGACCGTGACGCCACTCCGCTCGTACTGTCGCATCTCGCCACGGCACTTCGGGCATGTCATCTGCATGTTTATACGGTAACCGTCACGCACCACGTGCGGGTGTCAGGCCGCCGTGCGCATTTGGGCCGCGTAGCCGATCCGGGAGGCCACCAGGCGGGCCAGGTCCAGGTTGTCGCCCAGGGTCGGGGACGCCGGGGACAGCGCGCCCGCTGACAGCGCCGACGCCACAGCGTGCTCGTGCAGGCGGCCCGGGGCCAGGAAGTACGACGAGATCGCGATCCGGGCGCAGCCGGCCGACCGCAGCGCGGAGACCGCGACGGCGGGCGTCACCGGGGAGCCGGACGCGAAACCCGCGCGGCACGGTACACCCAGCAGCGCGCCCAGCGCCGACGCCGCCACGTCCACCGAGTGGCGGGCCAGGTCGTCGCGGGTGCCCGCCGCCACCAGGACGACGCCGTCGTGGCCCACCGCGGGCAGGTTGCGGCGCAGGGCCGACAGGAGCAGCGGCGGGACGTGGCCGCCCGTCGGGCCGAGCACGTCCGTGACGGACAGGTCCATGCGCAGGCCGTCGGCGCGGGCCTCGTCGAGGACGGCCGGCAGGTCGACGCGGCCGTGGTACGCGGAAGTCAGCAGCAGCGGCACGACGACGGCCGAGCGGTGGCCGAGCCGCTCGAACTCGACCAGCACGCGGCCCGGGCGCGGGCCGGCGTGGTCGAGGAAGGAGCTGCGGACGTCAAGGCCGGGCCGCTGGGCGGCGACGGCGCGGGCCAGGGCCCGCGTGGTCGACGCCGCCCGCGGATCGGACGAGCCGTGCGCGACGAGCAGAACAGCGGACGTCATCCGGCGTGGAGACCGCACTCGGTCTTGTCGAACATCGGCCAGCGCCCGCCGCGCGGGTCGCCGCCCGGAGGGGTCCGCCGGGTGCACGGCCAGCAGCCGACCGACGCGTAGCCCTGGCGCATCAGCGCGTTCACCGGGACGTTGTAGCGGGAGATGTACGCGTCGACGTCGGCCTGGCTCCACTGGGCCAGCGGCGACACCTTGATCTTGCCGCGGGCCTGCTCGAAGCTCACGATCGGCGTGTTGGCGCGGCTCGGCGACTCGTCGCGGCGCAGGCCGGCGGCCCAGGCGTCGTAGTCGTCCAGCGCCCGCTCCAGCGGCTCGATCTTGCGCAGGAAGCAGCACTCGTCGGGGTCGCGGGCGTACAGCCGCGGGCCGAACTCGGCGTCCTGCTCGGCGACGGTCTGCCGCGGGCGGATCGAGCGCACGGTCACCGGCAGCGTCCGCTGGACGACCTCGCGGACGCGCAGCGTCTCGGCGAAGTGCAGGCCCGTGTCGAGGAAGATCACCGGCACGCCGGGCACGACCTTCGACACCACGTGGGCGAGCACCGCGTCGGCGAACGAGCTGGTCACACAGAAGCGGTCACCGAACTCGCCGGCGGCCCACTCGACGATCTTCTCCGCGGGCTGGTTCTCCAGACGCGCCGACGCGTCCTTGGCCAGCGCCATCATCTCGTCTCGGGAACGGGTACTACTGGCTGTGGCTGTGCTCATCGCTTGGCCTCCAACGCCGATGCCGCCAATCCCAGGTACTTCAAGCTGAAGACGCGCGCGCAGCTGCGGCACTCCCACGCGCCGTGAACGTCCTCGTGTGGCCGGAGGTCCTCGTCGCCGCAGTACGGGCAGTGCAGCGGCGCCATACGCTCGCTCATCGGAGCTCCTCCTCCGGCGCGCGCATCACCCAGCGGGCGAAGGACTCGCCGGCCTCGCGACCGGCCAGGTAGTGCTGAGCGACCCGCTCGACGTAGGCGGGCAGGTCGGCGGCGGTGGTCTTGAGACCGCGCAGCTTCCGGCCGAAGCCGGCCGTCTGCCCGGCCGCCATGCCGAGGCCGCCGCCCAGGTGGATCTGGAAGCCCTCGACCATCTCGCCGGTGGCGTCGTCGCGGACCAGCATCCCCTTGAGGCCGATGTCCGCGACCTGCGTGCGGGCGCAGGCGTTGGGGCAGCCGTTGAGGTGGATCGAGATGTCCGCATCGAGCTCGGAGACCTTGCGCTCCAGGTGCTCCACCAGCTCGGCGGCGCGGGCCTTGGTCTCGACGATCGCGAGCTTGCAGAACTCGATGCCGGTGCACGCCATGGTGCTGCGGCGCCAGGCGGACGGGCGGGGCTCGAGCCCGATCGACTGAAGCCCCTTGACCAGGGATTCGGTCCGGTCCTCGCTGACGTCGAGGACGAGGATCTTCTGGTACGGCGTGAGCCGCACGCGCCCGGACCCGTGCTCCTCCGCCAGGTCGGCGACCCGGGCGAGCTGCGTGCCGGAGCTGCGCCCGGCGAGCGGGGCGGCACCGACGAAGTACTTGCCGTCCCACTGCTTGTGGACGCCGACGTGGTCGATCGGCTTCTCCGGCAGGTCAGGCGCGGGTCCGTCGATCAGCGGGCGCTTGAGGTACTCCGTCTCCAGGACCTCGCGGAACTTGGCGGCGCCCCAGTCGGCGACCAGGAACTTCAGCCGGGCGCGGGCGCGCAGCCGGCGGTAGCCGTAGTCGCGGAAGATCTGGATGACGCCGTGCCAGACCTCGGGCACCTCGTGCAGCGGGATCCAGGCGCCGAGCCGCTGGGCGAGCATCGGGTTGGTCGAGAGGCCGCCGCCGACCCAGACGTCGAAGCCGGGGCCGTGCTCGGGGTGGATCACGCCGACGAACGAGATGTCGTTGGCCTCGTAGGGCGTGTCGGCCAGCCACGAGATCGACGACTTGAACTTGCGGGGCAGGTTCGACAGCGACGGGTCGCCGACGAACCGCTGGGTGATCTCGGTGATCGCCTCGGTCGGGTCGAGCACCTCGCTCTCGGCGACGCCGGCGATCGGGCTGCCCAGCACCACGCGCGGGGTGTCGCCGCAGGCCTCGGTGGTCGACAGGCCGACGGCCTCCAGCTCCCGCCAGATCTGCGGGACGTTCTCGATCTCGATCCAGTGCAGCTGGATGTTCTGCCGGTCGGTGACGTCGGCGGTGTCGCGGGCGAAGCGCTGCGCGATCGACGCGATCGTGCGCAGCTGGGCGAGGTCGAGCTGGCCGCCGTCGCTGCGGATGCGCAGCATGAAGTAGCGGTCGTCGAGCTCCTCCGGCTCCAGGATCGCGGTGCGGCCGCCGTCGATGCCGGGGCGGCGCTGCGTGTACAGCCCGTACCAGCGGAACCGCCCGCGCAGGTCGGCGGGGTCGATCGAGTCGAAGCCCCGGTGCGCGTAGATGTTCTCGATGCGGGCGCGGACGTTGAGCGGGTTGTCGTCCTTCTTGCTGCGCTCGTTCGGGTTGAGCGGCTCGCGGTGACCGAGGGCCCACTGGCCTTCACCACGAGGGCGCCCACCAGCGGCACCACGTCCACGGGCGGGACGGGGAGCGGGAGTGGCGTTGTCTGCCGGGACGGTGTCCACCGTCATGGCGGCGTCCTCTCAGGTTCGAGAGCACGCGACGGAGCGCCGGCCGATCTTCGGCTGAGCCGAGATGGATGACGTCGATGTCATAAAGAATTCCGGCGCGAAGTCGCGCACCCGGGAAAAAAGGTCGGGCGGCGTTCAGCAAGCCGGACAGATGGCGCTGCGCACGCGACCGTAGTCAACGTGTCGGCGGCAGACGAGCCGCAGAGAAGCAGCGTGCATGACGTGCAGTCTTCCACGCCGACCGGTCCTTACGCCACGTCGGCGTGAGGGTTCTAACAGCACGAGTTCATCGCGAGGTAACAAACAACCGACTCACTCGATAGGAATTGCGGCCCGAATTCCCCCGTTCGGACGCGGTACGACCGGGCATCGTCTCACAGTGCGGTAGGTTTCACCGTTTCGTCATCGGAACGACCATGACGGCCTCCGTCCCGCCGTCGGCCCGCCTCCGCAGCTCGATCGTGCCCCGCAGCTCGCCGGTGGCGAGGGTCCGGACGATCTGCAGCCCGAGCCGCTCGCTGGAGTCCAGGTCGAAGTCGTCGGGCAGCCCGACCCCGTTGTCGGCGACGGTCACGTGCAGCTGCTTGCGGAACCGGTGGACCGACAGGACCACCTCGGGCGGGTCCGATGGCGCGGGGTCGAACGCGTGCTCGACCGCGTTCTGCAGCAGCTCGTTGAGGACCATGACCAGCGGGGTGGCGATCTCGGCCGGCAGCACCCCGAAGTCGCCCTCGCGGCGCAGGTTGACCTTGAAGCTGGTCGCGCCGACCTCGACGGCGGCCGCGGCGACCCGGTCGACGATGCCGTCGAACTCGACCGCCTCGTCGGAGGAGTCGGACGACATCGACAGGGTCTCGTGGACCAGGGCGATGGACGCCACCCGCCGCACCGACTCCTCCAGCGCGTGCCGGGCGGCCGGCACCCCGACCCGCCGGGCCTGGAGGCGCAGCAGCGCGGCGACGGTCTGGAGGTTGTTCTTGACGCGGTGGTGGATCTCGCGGATCGTCGCGTCCTTGGTCATCAGCTGCCGGTCCCGCCGCCGTACCTCGGTGATGTCCCGCACGAGCACGAGCGCCCCGATCGGCACCCCGGCCGGGATCAGCGGCAGCGCCCGCATGAGCACGGTCGCCCCGCGCGCCTCCAGCTCCTTGCGGGCCGGCGCGTCGCCCCGCAGCGCCGAGTGCACCCGCTCGGTCGCGTCGGCGCCCTCCAGCGGGTCGTCGACCAGCCGGCCGGTCAGCTCGGCCAGGCTCTCGCCGACCAGGTGGGCGGCGAGCCCCAGCCGCCGGTACGCCGACTGAGCGTTCGGGCTGGCGTAGGTGACCTTGCCGGACGCGTCGAGGCGGACCAGCCCGTCGCCGATCCGCGGCGCGCTGGTGGTCTCGCCCGGGTGGCGCGGTGGCGGCCAGCTGCCGTCGGCGATCATCTGGGCCAGGTCGTCGGCGGTGGTCAGGTAGTTCAGCTCCAGCTGGGCGGGCGTCCGCGCGGTGCTGAGGTTGGTGTCGCGCCCGATGACGGCGATGACCTTCGCCTGGCCGCGCCGGCGCACGGGGATGGCCTCGTGGCGGGCGGGCATGTCGCCGTACCAGACCGGGTCACCCTCCCGCCAGATGCGCCCCTGGGCCCGCACGATCGCCAGGTGGGCGACCTCGGGGCCGCCGGCCCGCCGGCCGACCTGGTCGTCCTGGTAGGCCGTCGGCGCGGTCGTGGGGCGCACCTGGGCGACGCAGAGGAACTCCCCCCGGTCGCCGGTCGGCACCCACATCAGCAGGTCGGCGAAGGACAGGTCGGCCACGATCTGCCAGTCGCCGGCGAGGCGGTGCAGGTGCTCGATGTCCTCCGGGGCGAGGGAGGTGTGCTCTTCGACAAGGTCACGCAGGGTCGACACGGGAACAAGACTAAGGTTGCCGCGTGCGGCGTCTCCTGCTTCCCCTCGTATTGACGGTCTCGCTCGGTGGATGTGGCTGGGCCGGGCGGCACGACGAGACGCGCAAGCCCGACAACTTCCAGCTCCAGGGGTACGTGAGCGTCACCGGCGCGGCGAGCGGCATTCCCGCCACGCCGTGCCTGGCGCCCGCCTCCGTGCCGGACATCGTGGCCGGCGCCACCGTGCGCGCCGCCGACACCGACGGCAAGGTCCTGGCGGTCACCGCCCTGGATGGTGGCGTGCTGGCCCAGGCGTCCGACGGGTTCCGCTGCAACTTCGCGTTCCGGGTGAAGAACCTGTCCGGCAGCCGGCCGGCCTACCAGATCCTGGTGACCGACCGGCCGGCGCAGACGTTCCAGACCCGGGAGCTGACCGAGGGTAAGCCCGCGGTCATCACGGTCACAGCGTCGTCGTGACCTTCTTCAGGCCGCGCGGCGCGTCCGGGTTCTCCCCGCGGTGCAGCGCGAGGGCCAGCGCCAGGCGCTGGAGCGGCAGGATGTCGAGCAGCGGCGCGTAGCGCTCGTCGACGGCCGGCGTCGGGATGTGCGCCGCGGCGCCCGCGACGGCCTCCGGGCCCACGACGACGACGTCGGCGCGGCGCTCGCTGAGCCGCCCCACGACGTCGCGCATCGAGGTGCCGGCGGGGCCGCTGCCGACGACCGCGAGCACCGGCACGTCGGGCTGGGTCATTGCGAGCGGCCCGTGGAGCAGGTCGGCGCCGGAGAACGCCAGGCCGGCCACGTAGGAGGTCTCCATGAGCTTGAGCGCCGTCTCGCGGGCCGTCGGGTACGCGTAGCCGCGGCCGGTGGTGACCAGGCGGTCGGCGAAGCGGTACCGCGCGGCGAGGTCGGTCGCGGTGTTGTCGGCCAGCAGCTCGGCGGCCAGCCCGGGGAGCCGGCGCAGCTCGGCGGCCTCCTCGGCGGGCAGCGCGCCGCCACCCCGCACGCTCTCCACCAGCAGCAGCAGCGCGAGCAGCTCGGCCGTGTAGGTCTTGGTGGCGGCGACGGCGATCTCGTGGCCGGCGGCGACGTCCACGTGCAGCTCGGCGACGCCGGCCAGCGGCGAGTCCGGGTTGTTGGTCACCGCCAGGGTGTGCGCGCCCTGCTCCTTGGCGACCCGCAGCACCTCGTGCAGGTCGGGCGAGCCGCCGCTCTGGCTGACCCCGACGACCAGCGTGTCGCGCAGGTCGGGGCGGGCGCCGTAGACGGTCATCGCCGACGGCGAGGCGAGACCGGCGGGGATGCCGAGGCGGATCTCGGTGAGGTAGGCCGCGTAGAGGGCGGCGTGGTCCGAGGTGCCGCGGGCGGTGAAGACGACGTTGCGCGGCCGCCACTCGGCGATCTTCGCGGCGACGCCGGCGATCTGTGCGACCCGCTCGCCATCGTCGAGCAGGTGAGCGAAGACCTCGGGCTGGTCGGCGATGTCGGCCTTCATCCCGGCCCCGGGCTGCTCGGTCACGGCGGAACTCCATTTCGTCTGGTGCGCGATCCTGCGCATAGTCTCGCAGTTTCGCGCACCAGACGCCAGTTTCGGAGCCAATTTCGCGCAGACTGTGCGCGAAACTACCCTTCCTGCGCAACCAGCGTGCGCTCGGGCTCCTCCGAGCCGCGCAGCGCGACGTCCCGGACGAACAGCGCGAGGACCGGGATCAGCACGGCCGCCGCGATCGACCACAGGAACACGTTCGACACGCCGCTGGAGATCGCGTCGACGACCGCCGAGCGCACCGGCGCCGGCAGCTGTGCGAGCGTCGACGGGTCGATCGTCGCGCCGCCGCTGCCGCTGGCCAGCTGGTCGGCCGCCTGGCTGCCGAGGCGCTCGCCGAGCACGTCGTGCAGCCGGTGGTTGAAGACCGCGCCGAAGGCCGCCACGCCGAACGCACCGCCGATGGACCGGGCGAAGGTGGCGGTACTGCTGGCCACCCCGAGGTCCTTGAGCTCCACGCTGTTCTGGGCGATGAGCATCGACGTCTGCATGAGGCAGCCCATGCCCAGGCCGAGGACGGTCATGTAGACGCCCGACATGACCTTGGAGGTGTCCGAGTCGAGCTGGGCGAGCAGCACCATGGCGGCCACCATCACCACACCGCCGATGATCGGGAACGCGCGGTACCGCCCGGTCTTGGTGATGATCCGCCCGACCACCAGCGACGTGACCAGCAGGCCCGCCATCATCGGCAGCAGGAGCAGGCCGGAGTTGGTGGCCGAGGCGCCCTGGACGATCTGCTGGTACAGCGGGAGGAACGTGATCGCGCCGAACATGGCGAACCCGACGAGGAACCCGATGCCGGCGATCATCGTGAAGTTGCGGTTGGCGAAGATCGACAGCGGCAGGATCGGCTCCGGGTGGCGCCGCTCCACCACCAGGAACGCGCCCAGCGTCGCGACGGCCAGCGCGGCCAGCCCGAAGATCTGGACCGAGGCCCAGGGGTACTGGTTGCCGCCCCAGGTGGTGATCAGCACCAGCGACGTCACGCCCACGGACAGCAGCGACGCGCCGACCCAGTCGATGCGGTGCTCGGTGCGCCGCTTCGGCAGGTCGAGCCGCAGCGCGAGCAGGGCCAGCGCCGCGCCGCCCAGCGGCAGGTTCACGAAGAACGCCCAGCGCCAGTTGGCGTGGTCGGTGATGAACCCGCCCACGAGCGGGCCGCCGACCATCGCCACCGCCATGACGGCGGCGAACTGCCCCTGGTACTTGCCACGCTCGCGGGGCGGCACCAGGTCGCCGAGCACCGACATCGCGCCGACGATCAGGCCACCCGCGCCGAGGCCCTGGAACGCCCGGAACCCGATCAGCTCCGGCATGTTCTGCGCGACACCACACAGCGCCGAGCCGGCCAGGAACAGCACGATCGAGGTGAGGAACACCGTCTTGCGGCCGTAGAGGTCGCCGAGCTTGCCCCAGATCGGGGTGGAGACGGTCGTGCCCAGCACGTAGGCGGTCACCACCCAGGAGAGGTGGTCCACGCCGCCGAGCTCACCCACGATGCGCGGCATCGCCGTGCCCACGATCACGTTGTCGAGCATCGCGAGCAGCATCGCCATGAGCAGGCCGGGCAGCACGACGCGGATGGTCTTGTCGGACATCGTTCCCCGCTTACTTGTCGACCGGTTAGTTGACTTACTAGCCGTACGGTAAGCTGGCTCCTAACCGGCCGTCAAGTAGAATTGAGCGCCGATGGACGACAACGTGCGCGTGGTGCGCGGCCGCAACCGGATCCGCGTCGGTGACGAGAACACCGACGGGCCGGACGTGCGCGCCCACATCCAGCAGGTCGCCCTGGACCTGTTCATCGAGGAGGGCTACGACAAGACGTCGCTGCGGGAGATCGCCGAGAAGCTGGGCGTGACCAAGGCGGCCCTCTATTACCACTTCCCGACCAAGGAAGACATCGTCCGCAGCCTCATCGACCAGCGCATGGACGCCGTCGACGAGCTGCTGGCCTGGGCGGAGACACAGCAGCGCGACGAGCAGATGCGGCTGGAGTTCATCCGGCGCTACGCGCTGCTGCACGAGCGGCTGCCCAACGAGAACGTGGTCCGCTTCTTCGAACGCAACCAGACGCTCATCAACACGATGAACGCCGGCAAGCAGATGCGCGAGCAGATGATGCGCGTCTTCGAGTTCCTCGTCGACCCGGACGAGCCGCTCGCGCAGCAGCTGCGCCGGGCGATGGCGCTGTTCGCGATCCACGCGAGCTGGTTCATCCTGCGCGACCGGCCCGGCACCGAGCGGGAGCGGCGCGAGGCCGCCCTGGAGGTCGCGGTCGAGCTGATGAGCGGCGCCTCGTCGGTCGCGCCCGGCCTGGTGGACGTCCTAGTGCGTGAGCACCTGGAGTGGCAGCCGGAGGCCGAGCAGGCGGACGCCGGGCACGGGTGACCAGTCGAGGCTCGGGTCGCGCGCGAAGCCGAAGGTGTCGTAGAGCGCGAACGCGGCCCGGTTGATGTCGCGGGTGGAGATCACCACGGACGAGCAGCCGAGCGCGGCCGCGCGGTCGATGCACGCCCGCACGAGCCGGCGGGCGACGCCGCGCCGCTGGGCCAGCGGGTCGACGGCGAGCATCCGGAACTCGGCCTCGCCGGCGCGCGACACCTCGGCGTAGGGCGTGCCGGGCAGCACGAACGTCACGGAGCCGAGCAGCCCTTGACCGCCGGCTGCGGTGTCGGCGGCGACCAGGATCTCGGCCGCCGCCGCCCGGGCGGCCACGTCGGCGAGCACCGCCGCATAGCCGCCGGTGTCGTCGTCGAGCTGACCGTCGGCCCGGTAGGCCTCGACGGTCAGCCGCGAAACCTCCGCGAAGTCGGAGGGCTCGACGGGGCGGATCGCGATCGGCGTCACCCGATCACGGCGATCAGGTCGCCCTCCTGCACCACGTCGCCCTCGTGCACCGCGATCTGGCTGACCGTGCCCTCGGACTCGGCCACGACCGGGATCTCCATCTTCATCGACTCGAGGATCACGAGCGTGTCACCCTCGTTGACCTCGGCGCCGACCTGCGTCGTGATCTTCCAGACGTTGGCCACCATCTCGGCGCGGACTTCGTCGGCCATCCCGATCTCCTTCGTGGCGGTAGCTTGCGCCCTGCGCCCGAAGCATATCGGCACCGTTGTTAGTCCGGACGAAGCTCGCGGGCCTCGGCGTTGACGACGAGTTCGCTCAGCTTCATGCGCAGGCGCTGCTTGAGCTCGACCGGGGCCAGCTCCGAGCCGCAGCAGCGGGCCACCAGCGCCTTGACCTCCTGCTCGATACCGAACTCGCGCAGGCAGGGCGAGCACTCGTCGAGGTGCTCGCGAATCACCGCCCGGCGGTCGTCGGCGCACTCCAGGTCGAGATACAGGTACACCTCGGCGAGCACGTCACTGCAGTCGGTTTCGTGCGGGTCTCCACAGCTCATCGGTTCAGACCTCGCTCGGCTCAGCGGACGGGGTGCGGGTGAATCCCCGGTCGGCAGCATAAGCCTCGAGCGACCGGCGCAGGTTGCGCCGCCCGCGGTGCAGCCGCGACATCACGGTGCCGATGGGCGTGTTCATGATGTCGGCGATCTCCTTGTACGAGAAGCCCTCGACGTCGGCCAGGTAGACGGCCAGCCGGAACTCCTCGGGCAGCGACTGCAGCGCATCCTTCACGTCGGAGTCGGGCAGCCGGTCGAGCGCCTCGGTCTCGGCCGACCGCAGGCCACTGGACGTGTGGCTCTCGGCCTCGGCGAGCTGCCAGTCGGTGATCTCCTCGGTGGGCGCCTGCACGGGCTGCCGCTGCCGCCGCCGGTAGGAGTTGATGTAGGTGTTCGTCAGGATGCGATACAGCCAGGCCTTGAGGTTGGTGCCCGTCTCGAACTGGTGGAACGCCGCGAACGCCTTGAGGAACGTCTCCTGGACGAGATCCTCGGCGTCCGACGGGTTGCGTGTCATCCGCAGCGCGGCCGCGTACAACTGGTCGATGAACGGCAACGCGTCGCGCTCGAACCGGACGCGCTGCTGCTCCGTGCTCTCGCTGCTGACCACTCGCGCGACTCCCACCCTCGACCGTCCCGCCGAGGATACGCCGAGTTGCTGTGCGAGTTCTGTGTTTGTGGCGCCCGTCAACCGCTCCCGGGTGATGGGCTGCCAGTCCGGATCCGGCTCGGCATCGGTGACCGCCGGCCAGGCCGGGCTGAAGAGCAGCTCCCGGGTTCGCCGGTCCGAACGCTCAAGTGTCGCCACGCTGTTCGTCTTCCCTCCACCGTTCGGCGCCTTCGGCGGGCGCCGCACCCCCCTTGCAACAACGGGGACCCGGCCGTAATTCCGGTTACCGGGGCGACGATGTGGGGGCCAGCCCACCCCATTCGAGCGAGGGTGACGGGTGGGGGTGAACCGTCAGGTGAGCACGAACGGCGTGGCCAGGGCCGCCACCGCGGCGGTCCGCTTGGACAGCCCGTGGGTCTCGCCGGCCAGCACCTCGACGATCACGGTCGGGCTCCCGTCGGGCACGCCGAACGGGTCCCGGTCGCCGTTGATCACCAGCGTGGGCAGGCCGGTGCCCAGCTCCTCGGCGCGCGACTTCTCCGGCTTCCCCGGCGGGTGCAGCGGAAAGGCCAGGGCGAGGATCCGGTCGGCGCCGCCCTCCCGCGCGGTGCGGCAGGCGACCCGGGCCCCGCTCGACCGCCCGCCGACGACGAGCGTGCGCACCGGCACCCGCTCCCGCAGCGCCGCGAGCACGGCGAGCCAGGCCGCGTCGAGCTGCCCGGCGGGCGCGGGCGCGCGCCGACCGGCCACCCGGTACGGCTGGGTGACCAGCGCCACCGCTCCCCCGGCGCCCAGCACCCCGTCGCGCACGGCGACGAGGTCCTTCGCGTCGACGTCCCCGCCCGCCCCGTGCCCGAGCACCAGCAGCGTGCCGTCGAACCCGCGCGGGACGTCCAGGTCGTACCGGGCCGTCCCGAACGGCGTCTCGACCGCTTCCCGGCTGACGCTGAGCCCCCGGGCGCGCGCAAAGGCCGCCTTGGACACCCTGACGGGCCGCGCGGCCGACACACCGCCGGCGCCCGACTTCGACGCCCGCACAGGCCCCGCGGGTGACGCCCCGGCCGGAGCCGGAAGCGGGGTGTTGCGTGCGGTCGCCGCGGGCGTCAGCCGCTCGCGGCGCCCACCGGGTCGGGCTGCTCGGCCATCCCGCGGCGGGGCCGCGGGATCGGCAGGAACGGCAGGCTCGCCACCGTGCCGGGCAGGACCTGCCCCGGAACCTCGCTGCGCCATGCCACGAGCATCGCACGGCGCTCGCGAGGAGTTGTGGCTCCCCACACACCGTGGCAGTCCCCGACTTCCAGCGCCCAGGCCAGGCAGGCGCCCTGGACGTCGCAGGTCCGGCACAGAGCGACCGCCGCGTCCGCGGGCTCGCTCGGGGCCGGGAAGAAGGTCTCCGGGTCGACGGTCTGGCAGGCGCCCCTTGTGCGCCAGGCCCCGTCGCCCTGCTGTTCCTTAACGGCTCGCAACAGTCGCGGGTCTCGTCGAGCAGCCGCAACTTCATGCGGGCGTGGCATCCGCGCCCGGGTCATTACACCCACCTCCCCCGTGGGTCAAACAACAGCGGGGCGGGTGTACGTCGGGATGCCCCCATCCGACATAGACCCACCGGCGCTGTGTTGTATCGCACAAACGACCGTAAATACAAGAGTTTTCACGCCGATCGGCAAAACCTGCCGGATCGTATACGGACAACTTTCCTAAAAAAGGGTCAGATCGATCGGCTGCACCTCACCCGGGCGCAGCGGCGAGGCGGGCACGCGGTCGAGCAGGTCGGGGCCGTCGTTGCGCACGTCGCCGACCCGCGCGCCTACGGGCCGTAACTCCAGTCTCGCCACGTGCGAGGACGGCGTCGGGGCGAGCAGCTCCTCACCCGCCGGGGCGGACAGCCAGGCGTCCCAGCGGTCCGGCGGGAGCAGCAGGGGCATCCGGTCGTGGACGAGCGCGAGGTCGTCGACGGCCGGCGCCGTCACGATGCTGCAGGTGAGCAGGCGGCCGTCGCCCTGGCCCCACACGGTCCAGATCCCGGCGAACACGCACGGCTCGGCGTCGCCGAGCGTCATGAAATACGCCTGCTTGGTCTTGCCGTCGCGCACCCACTCGAACCAGCCGTCGGCCGGCACCAGGCAGCGCCGGCGGGCGAAGGACTGGGCGAACGCGCTGGACGTGGTGACCGTCTCGGCGCGGGCGTTGATCATGCGCGCGCCCACCTTCGGGTCCTTGGCCCAGGACGGCACCAGGCCCCAGCGGGCCGAGCCCAGCACCCGCCCGCCGGCGGACGACGAGATCCGCACCACCGGCACCGGGTCGGTCGGGGCCACGTTGTAGTCGGGCTCCAGCCCGTCGGTCTCGTCGGCCGCCTCGAACAGCGCGCTCAGGTCGACGCTGCTGCGGCTGGTCGCATACCTCCCACACATGCCGCCACCGTACCGAGGACCACCGACAAAAATGGGGGGTGTGACACAGGGCGAACGGCCGAGTCGCTCCCTGTAAGGATCGAGCCGCACACTGTACGCGTGCCATACGCGAGCGCCTATATTCCCTGGACCGCGCCCACCGCGGCCGGGCCGATCCGGGCCGTCGTCAGGCTGCCCGGATCGAAGTCCATGACGGCGCGGGCGCTCGTGCTCGCCGCCATTTCCCTCGGGGCCAGCACCCTGCGCTCGCCGCTGCGGGCGCGCGACACCGAGCTCATGGCGACCGGACTGCGGGCCATGGGCAGCCACGTCTCCACGGTCGATGACAACCTCTGGGTCGTCCGGCCGCGTCCACTCAACGGGCCGGCACGGGTGAACGTCGGCCTCGCCGGCACAGTGATGCGATTTCTGCCCCCGATCGCGGCGCTGGCCGACGGCACCGTGCGCTTCGACGGCGAGCCGCGGGCCCGCAGGAAGGCGCTCGCGCCCCTCGTGAACGCCCTGCGGACACTCGGCGTGCACATCGACGCCGAGCACGACCGGCTGCCGCTGAGCGTGCACGGGATCGGGCGGGTCGCCGGCGGGCACGTGACGATCGACGCCTCGGCGTCGAGCCAGCTGGTCTCCGGGCTGCTGCTCGTGGCGGCCGAGTTCGACCGCGGGGTGGTGGTGCGGCACGTCGGGCCGCCGGTCCGCAAGCCACACCTGGACCTGACCGTGCACATGCTGCGGGCCGCGGGCGCCGGCGTCGACGACAGCCGCCGGGACGTCTGGGCCGTCGAGCCGGGGCGGCTCAACGGGCGGGCCTGGGACATCGAGCCGGACCTGTCGGGTGCGGCGCCGTTCCTGGCCGCGGCCCTGGTCACCGGCGGGGCGGTGACCATCGAGGGCTGGCCCGCGGCGACGCGGCAGCCGGGCGGGCACCTGCTGCACCTGTTCGAACAGATGGGCGGTGCGTCCGCCCTCACCACTGGCGGGCTGATCATGCGCGGCTCGGGCGCCGTGCACGGGCTCGTCGCCGACGTCTCCCGGGTGACGGAGGCCACGCCGGTGCTGGCGGCGCTGGCGACCGTGGCCGACTCCCCCTCGCACCTGTACGGCCTGCGGGGCAGCCCGGAGCGGACCGCCGCCCTGGCCGAGGCGCTGGGCGAACTGGGCGCCGACGTCACCACCGAGGCCGACGGCCTGCGGATCCGTCCGCGGCCCCTGCGGGGGGCCACCTTCCGGACGAACGACGACCACCGCCTCGCCCACGCCGGCGCGGTCATCGGGCTCGCCGTCAGCGACGTGCGGCTCGACGACGTGGCATGCACCGCGAAGACGCTGCCGGACTTTCCCCGGCTATGGTCGACCATGGTGCACGGCGGCAACGGTGGCAGTGGAGGGGCGGACTGACGCGCAAACGCGAGTACGACGAGGACGACGTCCGGGTACGCCCTGGCCGCTCCTCGCGTCCGCGCACGCGCCAGCGGCCCAAGCACAGCGACGCCGTCGAGGGGTTCGTGGTGGCGGTCGACCGCGGGCGGTACACCTGCCACATCGAGAGCACGGGTGCCGTCGTCACCGCCATGCGGGCGCGCGAGCTGGGCCGGCACGGCGTGGTGGTCGGCGACCGGGTGCAGATCGTCGGAGACGTGTCCGGCCGGCCCGACACCCTCGCGCGCATCGTCCGCATCGACGAGCGGACATCGGTGCTCATGCGCACCGCCGACGACGAGGAGGGCGGCACCGAGGGCCGCTTCGAGCGGGTCGTGGTCGCCAACGCCGACCAGTTGGTCATCGTCAACTCGCTGCAGGACCCGCCGCCGCGGACGGGGTTCATCGATCGCTGCCTCGTCGCCGCGTACGACGCGGAGATCGACCCACTGCTGTGCCTCACCAAGGGCGACCTGGCCGGCCCGGAGGCGATCCTCGACTACTACGCCGAGCTCGACCTGCCCTATGTGCTGTGCCGGCCGGACCAGCCGCTCGACGCGCTCGTCGCCGAGCTGAGCGGCAAGGTGTCGGTGATGATCGGGCACTCCGGCGTGGGCAAGTCGACGCTGGTGAACCGGCTGGTGCCGGGCACCGACCGGGCGGTCGGGCGGGTCAGCGCCGTCGGCAAGGGCCGGCACACCTCGACCAGCGCGCTGGCCCTGCGACTGCCGGACGACCGGGGGTGGATCATCGACACGCCCGGCATCCGGTCGTTCGGGCTGGCCCACGTGTCGGCCGACAGCCTGCTGCACGGCTTCCCCGACCTGGTCGAGGCCTCGACCCGCTGCCCCCCGAACTGCGACCACACCGGGGCCGGCGGCGACTGCGGGCTGGACAAGCTGGTCGCCGAGGGCGGCGCCGACCCGCGCCGGCTGGAGTCGTTCCGGCGGCTGCTGGCCTCGAAGGAGGGCGTCCTAGACGTCGACGGGGCCGCCTGAGCGCCAGTAGACGCTGTCGGCCCGGGTCAGGAAGCCGGTGTCGACGAGGTAGCGGCGCAGGGCGGCGTGGTCGTCGTGCCAGGCCCGCAGGATCGCGTTGACCTCCCGCTCCGGATAGTGCACGCCGGGCTCGAACGCCGACGAGATGTGCTCCAGCACCACCAGCCGCTTGCCCTGCGCCGCCGGGATCTGGGTCAGGCGCCCGTCGACGATGAACGTGCGGAGCACCTGGTCGCGCTGCCGGTCCGGATCCAGCGGCTCGGCCGGGGCCTCAGCCTGAGCTGTGGACCGTACCGAATCCTTGAAAGCCTCGACGAGCGGCACGAGCTCGCCGTCCGCGACGGCCAGCAGGCCACCCTGCTGCAGGCGGCGGATCGCGCCCTCCACCGACCGCGCCGGCAGCCCGGACGCGGCGACGACCGCGGTGGGTGTGGACGCTCCGAGCACGACGGCGGCGAAGACGCGCAGGCGGTCCGGTTCGGCCAGGAGACCGCACAGAGCGGCGGGGGGCGGGATCACAAACGGCGACAGTACTGCCAAGAGGTGGCGATCGTCGGCTAAGTTTCCGCGCATGGCGCGCTACGCGGACGATCTGGCCCTCGCTCATCTCCTCGCCGACACCGCGGACGCGATCTCCGTCCCCCGCTTCCGGGCACAGGATCTGCGCGTCTCCAGCAAGCCCGACCTGAGCCCGGTCACCGACGCCGACACCGCGGTCGAGAAGGCGCTGCGGGCCACGCTCGGCCGCGCCCGCCCGCGCGACGGCGTACTCGGCGAGGAGTACGGCGCAACCGAGGCCGCCGCGGGGCCGGGCAGCCGGCAGTGGGTCATCGACCCGATCGACGGCACGAAGAACTTCGTCCGGGGCGTGCCGATCTGGGCCACGCTCATCGCGCTCATGGAGGGCGACCAGCCGGTCGTCGGCCTGGTGTCGGCACCGGCCCTGGGGCGGCGCTGGTGGGGCGCGCTCGGCCACGGGGCGTACGCGGGCCGGCACACCGCGGCGGCCACCCCGATCCGCACAAGCGGCGTCAAGCGGCTGGCCGACGCGTCGTTCTGCTACTCGTCGCTGCACGGCTGGGAGGAGGCCGGGCGGCTCAACGGCATGCTCGACCTCATGCGGCGCACGTGGCGCCAGCGGGCGTACGGCGACTTCTACGGCTACATGCTGCTCGCCGAGGGCGCGGTGGACATCATGGTCGAGCCGGAGCTGTCGCTGTGGGACCTGGCGGCGCTGGTGCCCATCGTCGCCGAGGCCGGCGGCACCTTCACCGACCTGCAGGGGAACCCCGGGCCGGGTGGCGGCAGCGCGATCGCCACCAACGGCCACCTGCACGAAGACGTGCTCACCCGGCTGGGAAGCAGCCGATTGTCCGGCTTGTCCGGGTAAGCCGAAGCGTCCGCATGCCCGGGCACCCGGCGGGGTCTATCCTCCACGGGTGGCATCTTGGAGTTGGCTGTTCCTCGGCGCGATGATCGCCGCATATGGCGTGGCCAACCTGCTCCAATCCGTCGCCGCCGCGCGGACGGACCTGCATCAGGGGTTCCACCCGTTGCTGTTGCTGCGCCTCGGCCGCCACAAGTCGTACCTCGTGGGCGTCGGCTGTCAGTTCGCCGGTTTCGCGCTCGCCTTCTTCGCCCGGCGTGACCTCCCGCTGTTCCTCGTGCAGTCGGCGATGGCCGCCGGGCTGGGCGTGACCACGGTCCTGGGCGTGCTCATCCTGAAGTGGAAGCTGCCGCGCACCGAGATCCTGCTGCTCCTGATGCTCACCGTCGGCATCGCCGCGCTCGTGCTGGCCGCCAAGCCGTCGCCGTCCCGGCAGCTCGGCACCGAGGGCGTGGTCGGGCTGGCGCTCGTGCTGGTCGCGATCGGCTTCGTGGGCTTCTTCGCGGGCCGCCTGCACGGCGCGCCGGGATCCGTCGTCCTCGGCTCGCTCTCCGGCGTCGCGTTCGGGGCGGCGGCGGTGGCGTCCCGCCCGCTCGCCTCCGCGCATTCGCTCGCCGAGTTCGTCACCGATCCCCTGTCGTACCTCCTGATCGCCCACTCCCTGGTCGGCCAGCTCCTGCTGGGCCTGGCGATGCAGCGCGGCTCGACGACCGCCGCGGTCGCGGCCATGGACGCGGCCGGCGCCGTCCCGGCCGCCCTCATCGGCCTGCTGGTGCTCGGCGACAGCGTCTGGCCCGGCCGCGAGTGGCTGGTGGCTCTGGGCTTCGTGGTGACGCTGGGCAGCGTGATCGGGCTCAGCTTCTACGCCGAGCCGCAGCACCATCACCAGATCAAGCCCGAGCTGGCGCACCGCCCCTACACGCCGAAGCACCTCGAGATCGTGCCGCTCAGTCACCGACGGTAGCTTCAGTGGGGCGGACGGTCAGCGGCCCACCGAGGTTCTCCTCCCCTTGGTAGTGATTCCACGGCACCGCCGGTGATCTAGGGTTGATGCTGGCGAGCGGCGGCATCGCCGCGGCCCTGCCTCACGTGGACGCTCGCGACGCCGGCGGAGCGTCCGGTGCCGGAGGAGCTGATGGGCCGGGTGAGCTCAGTCGACTGGTTCATTTCAATCGCATTGGTACCGCCGTCGTACGCGCAGGCCGCCCCGGTGGCCACAGCTCTTGGCGCCTTGGGCGCCGCGGTCAACCTTTCCCTGCTCGGGATGCGCGCCCCACGCGGCGCGACGGCACCGGCATGAGCGACCCGGTGGAGATGGTCGACCGCCTGGGCGCCGCGTTCCTGGCCCAGGACGTGGAGGCCGTGCTGGCGTGTTTCGTCCCTGACGACGACATCACCTACGTGGGTGCGGAGGCGGGCGAGTCGGCCACGGGCCGCGACGGCGTCCGCACTTTGCTGACGAAGCTGTTCGACCGCCCGGAGGCATACTCGTGGCAGGCGACGGCGGCAACGATCCACGCCCTGCCGGGCGCGGCGTTCGTGATCGCCGAGGCGGACGGCAGTGCGCACGCTCCGGACGGCACTGTCGAACGCTTCCCGTACTGGGTAACGGGCCTGCTGTCCCGCCGCTCCTCGGGCGCCTGGCTCTGGCGCGCCGTCCAGTGCGCCGAGCCAACGTAGCCCACTCCGGCGCCGCCTCATGATCGTGGGAAACATCTGGCTGCCATGACGACCAGACGCTTCCCACGATCATGAACCAACCCAGCATGATCACCGTTCGGGGACGGCCGCAACCCGATCGCCCGACCCGACCGCCGCCCGCCACCCCACCCGCCCTCGATCCACACGCGCGCCGACCCGAGCACCTCTCCATCACGCTTGATACATCAGAAGTGATGCATCAGATCTGATGCATCAAGAACGATGCAGTGGCGAGCCCGCAAGAGCGCCGGGCCGCTGGGACGCCGGGACATCGGGCCACTGAGCCGCCGGGACGCCCGGGCCGCAGGGACGCCGGGCGCCGAGTCGACCCCGCCACCCGCCAGCGCGCCACCCGCCAGCCCGTCACCCTCGGGTCACACGCGCACCGACGCTCACACACCTCTACATCACTCTTGATGCATCAGATCTGATACATCGGATCTGATGCATCAAGAGCGATGCGGTGGCGCGTGCCTGGGCGCCGGAGCAGTCCAGTGCCGAGCGGACCCCGCCAGCGCCACCGGCCGCGAGCCCGCCACGTTCGGGCCTCACGCGCGCCGACGCTCGCGTTCCAGCCCATCGCTCTTGATGCATCAGGAACGATGCATCAGATCTGATGCATCAAGGACGATGTGGTGGCGGGCGCGACCGGGCGGCGGTGCAGCGAGCGCCGGGTCGGCGTGGGGAAGTGCACTGACGTCCGGCCAACTAACAGTGTTAGTTTCTAGGCATGCGAAGCGTGTACTTTGTGGCCGCTCGGCGCACCCCCATCGGGAAGTTGCGCGGGGCGCTGTCGCACGTGCGGCCCGACGATCTCGCGGCCGCCGTGGTGCGGGACCTTGTCGCGACCGCCGGCATCGAACCCGGCCAGGTCGACGAGGTGTACTGGGGTGCGGCCAACCAGGCCGGCGAGGACAACCGGAACGTCGCGCGCATGGCCGTGCTGCTCGCGGGGCTACCCGAGTCGGTGCCCGGCGCCACCGTCAACCGGCTCTGCGCGTCCGGCATGGAGGCCGTCACCGTCGCCGCGCGGACGATCGCCTCGGGCGAGGCCGAGATCGTCGTCGCGGGTGGGTCGGAGTCGATGAGCCGGGCGCCGTTCGTGCTGCCGCGGCCCGACGACGGGCTTCCCAACGCCATGAGTATCGCCGACACCCGGCTCGGATGGCGGCTCGTCAACGCGCGGATGCGCGAGCTGCACGGGCTGCTGAGCATGGGCGAGACGGCCGAGGAGGTGGCACAGCGGTACAAGGTCGGGCGGGAGCGGCAGGACGAGTTCGCGCTGCGCAGCCATCAGAACGCGGCCGCCGCGCGGGACGCCGGGCACTTCGCCGGCGAGATCGTCGAGATCGACGGCGTCACCAGCGACGAGGGGATCCGGGCGGACACCAGCCTGGAGAAGCTCGCGAAGCTCAAGACCGTCTTCAAGGCGGACGGCACGGTGACCGCCGGGAACTCGTCGCCGCTCAACGACGGTGCCGCCGGGCTGGTGCTGATGAGCGAGGACGCGCTCAAGAGGAGCAATCTCGAGCCGCTCGGGCGGTACGTGGCCGGGGCGTCGGCGGGCGTGCACCCCGACGTCATGGGCATCGGGCCCGTCCCCGCCACGCAGAAGGTGCTCGACCGGGTCGGCTGGAAGATCGGCGATCTCCAGCAGGCCGAGCTCAACGAGGCGTTCGCCGCGCAGGCGCTCGCCGTGGTCGACCAGCTGGGCATCGACCCCGCGATCGTCAACCCGTCCGGCGGGGCGATCGCGATCGGGCACCCGCTCGGCTGCTCCGGCGCCCGCATCCTCACGACGCTGCTGCACCGCATGCGGCGCACCGGGGACACGCGCGGGCTCGCGACGATGTGTGTCGGTGTCGGTCAGGGTTCTGCGGTACTGGTGGAAAGGTGAACGAGATGCGATTCGCAGGCCGGACGGCCGTCGTGACCGGCGGCGCGCAGGGCATCGGGGCGGCCACGGCGCGGCTGCTGGCCGCGCAGGGCGCCGCGGTGGTCGTGCTCGACCTCGACGCGGCCAAGGCGCAGAAGGTCGCCGACGAGCTTCCGAACGGCGTCGCGTTCGGCTGCGACGTGACCGACAAGGACCAGGTCGACGCCGTGTTCGCCGAGATCGGCACGGTGGACGTGCTGGTCAACAACGCCGGCATCACCCGGGACAACCTGCTGTTCAAGATGCCGTTCGACGAGTGGAACGCGGTCCTCAACACCAACCTGACCAGCATGTTCCTGTGCACGCAGGCGGCTCAGAAAAGCATGGTGCAGCAGCGGTACGGGCGGATCGTCAACCTCAGCAGCCGCTCCGCGCTCGGGGCGCGCGGCCAGGTCAACTACGCCGCGGCGAAGGCCGGCGTGCAGGGGCTCACCGCGACGCTGGCGATCGAGCTGGGGCCGTTCAACATCACCGTCAACGCGGTCGCCCCCGGCTACATCGCCACCGCGATGACCGCCGCCACGGCCGAGCGGGTCGACAGCACCCCGGAGGACCACCAGGCGCAGGTCGCGGAGCGCACGCCGCTGCGCCGGGTCGGCCAGCCGGAGGAGGTCGCCGCCGTCATCGCGTTCCTGGCCAGCGACGAGGCCTCCTACGTCTCCGGCCAGACCCTGTACGTCAACGGCGGCGCCCGCTAACAAATCAGCTAGGTAGCCCGCTCCTACTTGATGACCAGGTCGACCTCGGCCACGTCGGCCGGGGTCCTGGTCTTGTCGTGCACGTCGACGAGGCGCAGCTTGTACGTGCCGGGGGCGTCCTGCTTGATCTGGAAGCCCAGATCGGTGCCGGGCGCAACCTTGCTGGAGTACAGCGCCTCGTTCGGCGCGACCGTCGGGCCGAGCTCGGTGCCGTCGGGCTGGCCGAGCCGGAAGTTGTCGCTGCCGACGTAGTGGCTGCTGCCGCCGGTGTACTGGATGTCGACCTTGCAGGTGACCGTTCGGTAGCCCTTCTTCGCCTGGCCGTTGTAGTCGAAGAACCCACCGCGGATGTCGCAGCTCGTGAACGTGACAGTGATGTCGCGAACGGTGACCTTCTTGTCCTTGAGGACGTTCACCGGCTCGTACGCGACCACGGTGCCGGTGCCCGACAGCGGGATCTTCGCCTGGGCCTCGTCGCCGTCGCCGATGATCAGCTCGCCCGACGCGACGGTGCCCTTGAGCTTGTCGTAGATCGAGAAGTCGACGGTGTAGTCGCTCTTCTGGCCGGCGGCGACCGTGGTGTTCTCCCGGAACGAGCCGTCGAACTGCTGGCCGCCGACGCTGAGCACGATGTTGATGTAGGGCGTCTGGTCCTTCTCGCCGAGATTCTCCACCCGCACGTCGGTGAAGAGCTTGTGGTCCTCGTCGCCGAAGTTGTAGTTCACCTTGCCGAAGGTCAGCTTGTACGGCCCGTACCAGACCGTCTTGTTCACGTCGACCGTCTGCTTGTCGGCGCCCGGCTGCGCGTTCTTGGTGTTCGTCGGGGCGGCCCCGGTACCCCCGGTGCCACCGGTGTCGCCACCCGTGTTGCCGCGGTTGCCGGTGGCGCTGTTGTTGCCGGCCTTGTCCGAGTCGTCGCTGCTCACGGCGCGCCAGGCGGCCACGCCGCCGACGCCGAGCAGCAGCACCAGCACCACGACCGCGCCGAGCACCAGGGCGAGCTTGCCGCCCGACCCCCCGCCGGTCGGCCGCGGGGTCACGACCCCCGGCGGCGGCATCGGGGCACCGGGCGCACCGAACGCGGCCGTACCGGGCGGCGGCCCGCCAACCGGCGGCCGGCCGACCGGCGGCGCCGCGCCGAACGCGGCCGTCGCGGGAGCCGGGAACATGGCCGGGCCACCGCCGGAAACGGGCGGCGCCGACACCGGCGGGGCCGACGACGGACCGGCGGCCGGCGAGACGGGCAGCGGGCCGCCGATCGGCGCGGAGATCGGCGCCGGCGGCCCGGAGACCGGTCCGCCCACGCCCGAGACGGGCACCGGCGGCGCCATCCCGGAGACGGGCGCGACGATCGGGGCGCCGAAGCCCGGCGGCCGCGGCAGCATGGGCGCCGGCGGGCCGGGCGGGAACGGCGGGCGGGGCGGCATGGCGGCCAGGACGCTGCCCAGCGCCACCACCAGCTCCGGCTGCTCGATCAGCGTCGGGGCGATCCCGAGCCGCTGGTGCAGCAGCGTGCTGACCATCGGGATCCGGCTGGAGCCGCCGACCAGGAACAGCCCGCCGATCTGGTCCGGCCGCACGCCGGCCCGCTGGAGGGTGCCGACGGTGAGGTCGACGGTCCGCTCCAGGTACGACCGGGAGAGCTGCTCGAACTCCGACCGCGTGAGGTGCACGTCGATGTCGAAGACCGGCACGTGGATGCCGGCCGACGAGGTGCGCGACAGCTGCTCCTTGGCCTGCCGCACGTCCTCGCGCAGCAGCAGACTGCGCCGCCGCCCGACCTCGTCGCCCGGCTCCATGAGCTGCCGCCACTTGTCGCCGTCGGTGAGCGTCAGCGACTGCCCGACGTGGCCGACGATCGCCGCGTCGAGGTCGACGCCGCCGACGTCGGGCAGGCCGTCGCTGGCCAGCACGTCCCAGCCGCCGTCGGGCCGGCGGCGCAGCACGGTCGTGTCGAACGTGCCGCCGCCGAAGTCGTAGACGACGAGGTGACCGCCGGGGGCGATGCTGCGCCCGAGCACGGTGGTGAAGTACGCGGCGGCCGCGATCGGCTCCGGCACCAGGATCGGCGACGGCATGCCGGCCCGGGACGCCGCGTCGGCCAGCACCGACCGGCGATGGGTCGCCCAGTTCGCCGGGTAGGTGAGCACCGTGCGCACCGGCATGATCCCGAGCACCCGCGACGCCTCGTCGGCCGTGCGCCGCAGCAGCGCCGCGAGCAGGTCGGAGACCGCGTACTCCCGGCTGCCGAGCAGCACCGTGCCGTCGTCGATCCGACGCTTCGGGTTGGGCTCGTAGCGACTGGGATCGAGCCGGGCGCTGCGCTCGGCGTCCTTGCCGACCAGCAGATGCCCGTCGACCTCGGCGTACACCGACGACGGCAGCAGGAAGCTGGCGTCGAACAGCAGCGGCTGGCTGCGACCGTCGGCGGCGGTCAATGCGGCGACCGTGTGCGTGGTGCCCAGGTCGACGCCCAGCTGCGACTCGTTATGCCTCGTCACGCCGACACGGTAGCGCCTTCAATCAACGCCTGCCGTTGGCCCCGGCCTTCACGGGCTCGTTGGTGCGCACAAGCGGCGTTTCGACCAGGTGCTCGGCCAGGAACCAGGCCTGGAGCTCGCCGGTTCGGATGATGTCGGACACCAGCAGGTCGTTGGTGCCGTCGTCACCCATCTCGGCGGCCCGGGCGGCGGCGTCGTGCGCCTCGGTCAGCACAATCTCGTGCGCCTCCAGCAGCCGCGAGAGCATCGCCGGTACCTCCTCCGCCCCATCCGGCGGCCGGGGCACGCGGGTCAGCTCGGCCACGTGCCGCGGGTCGCCGACGGCGATCCCGCCCAGCGTCTGGACCCGCTCGGCGAGCGAGTCGACAAGCTCGATCTGCTCGCCGGCGTGCTTGTCCAGCAGCAGGTGGAGCTGGTAGAAGGTCGGTCCGCGCATGAGCCAGTGGTGCTTCTTGTACAGCGCGTAGAGGATCTGGGTGTCGGCGAGCACCTGGTTGAGCCGCTCGCAGGAGTACATGCGGGCATCCATGGACAGCGCGACCGGGAACTGCCGGATCGTGCCGAACCGCTGGATCTCCCGGCTCTGCTGGTGCAGCCACGGCTGGCTCTCGGTGTCGGCGGGGCTGGTGGCTTTCTGCTTTTTCGCTGGCATGGCGGCGGCACTTCCCGATCCGGACGGCTTCAATCCTGCCGAGGCCCGGCGTGGAACCCGGCGGCGGCCGGCCGCGTCACATCGTCATGAAGCTGCCCCGCCTGCTGCTGGCCACCGCTCTGCTGGTCGCCGGTTGTGCCGACCCGGCCGGCCCCTCCGCACCGCCCACCTCCTTCGCGGCCGATGACGTTGTACTGCAGGTGCGTGTCACCGGCGGCTTCGTCCCGCCGCAGACGGTGGTGACCGAGATCCCGGTGCTGACGGTGTACGGCGACGGCCGCGCGATCACGACCGGCCCGGTCCCGGCGATCTATCCCGGCCCGGCCCTGCCCAACGTGCAGGTGCAGCAGATCGGCGCGGACGGCGTGGCGAAGCTGACCGGCCTGGCCCTCGACGCCGGCGTCGGCCAGGAGCAGGACTTCGGGATGCCGCCCGTCGCCGACGCCCCGTCGACCGAGTTCACCGTCCGCACCGCCGCCGGCCTCCAGCGCACCACGGTCGACGCCCTGGGCGCGGGCGGCACCGAGACGCTCACCGACGCCCAGCGGGCGGCCCGCGAGAAGATGCAGCGCCTGGTCGACGCGCTGACCGACCTCTCGGGCACGCTGAAGACGACCGACCGGCCGCAGTCCTACGAGCCGGCGGTGCTGGCCGCGGTGTCCAGCCCGTTCGTCGCGACGAGCGACCCGGTGCTCCAGGACCCGCCCGCCGTCGCCTGGCCGGGCCCGGCCCTCCCGGGCGCCACGGTCGGCGACCTGCCCGACGTCCACTGCCTGACGTCCGAGCCCGGCCAGACCGCGGCGATCCTGGCCGCGGCGAAGGCGGCCAACGCCCGCACCCCGTGGACCTCGGGCGGCACCTCCTGGTCGGTGGCCTTCCGCCCGCTCCTGCCCCACGAGTCGTCCTGCGCCGACCTCGGTTGACGCCGGGAACCGCGCCGGCCGGCCCCGGTGGATGCGGGGCCGGCCGCCGGCGGGGCCGGTAGGGCCGGTAGGGCCTGCCCCACCCCGGAGACACCGGTCAGTGGGCGTGTGCCGGGCCCCCGGTCCGCGGTTCCATCGACGTATGGCCGAGGACGTCGTCACGCTCGAAGCGGTCCGCAAGCGGTACTCGTCGAAGGCGGGGTCGGTCGAGGCGCTGCGCGGCGTGTCGCTCGCGTTCGCCGCCGGCACCTTCACCGCCGTCATGGGGCCGTCCGGCTCCGGCAAGAGCACGCTCCTGCAGTGCGCCGCGGGCCTCGACCGGCCCACCGGCGGCACCGTGCGGGTCGCCGGCACCGACCTGGCGACGCTCTCCGAGACCAGGTTGACGCTGCTGCGCCGGGACCGGATCGGGTTCGTCTTCCAGGCGTTCAACCTGCTGCCGTCGCTGACCGCCGAGCAGAACGTGGCCCTGCCGCTGCGCCTCGCCGGTCGGCGGCCCCCGCGCGCCCGGGTCCGCGAGGTGCTCGCCGCCGTCGGGCTCGCCGACCGGGCCCGGCACCGCCCGGCCGAGCTGTCCGGCGGCCAGCAGCAGCGGGTCGCCATCGCTCGGGCGATCGTGACCGCCCCGGCCGTGCTGTTCGCCGACGAGCCGACCGGGGCGCTCGACTCACGCACCGGCCGGGATGTGCTGGGGCTGCTGCGGGGCATGGTCGACGAGCCCCGCGGCGAGCACGCCCAGACGATCGTGATGGTGACCCACGACCCGCTCGCCGCCTCGTACGCGGACCGGGTGGTGTTCCTCGCCGACGGGCTGGTCGCCGACGAGCTCGCCCGGCCCACCGCGCAGGCGGTCGCGGCGCGGATGACGAGCCTGGAGGCCGTGCCGTGCTGAGCATCGCCGCGCAGACGATCCGGGCCCGGTGGACCTCCTTCGCGGGCGTGTTCATCGCGCTGTCGCTGGGCGTGTGCCTGCTCGCCACGACCGGCCTGACGATCGCCTCGACGGCCGGCGTGCACCGCGCACCGGTCTGGTACGCGGGGGCCGACGCGGTCGTTGCCGGCCCGCGCACCGCCGTGCTGCACGTCGACGAAGGCGACGGCGTCGCGTACGACGCGGTGACGGGCACCCGGTTCGCGCAGGCCGTCCCGGCCGAGGCGGCCGCCCGGATCGCGGCGATCCCGGGCGTGACCGCGGTCGTGGACCGGGCGGTGCCGGTCGACCTGCCCGGCGGCGTGCCCGCCGTCGCGCATCCGTGGGCGAGTGCGGGGCTCCATCGGTACACCATGATCACCGGAACCGAGCCGAGCGGCCCGGGCGAGGTCGTGCTCACCGCCCCGACCGGCCACCGGCCCGGCGACCGCGTCGACGTGCTCACCCCGGCCGGGCCGCGCACGTGGACCGTCGCGGGGGTGGTGAGCGGGCCGTCGGCCGTCTACGTCACGGACGCGACGGCTGAGGAGCTCGCCGGCGGGCGGATCGACGCGGTCGCGGTGCGCGGGCTGGGCGGCCGGGTCGACCTGCTGCGCGTGGCGGCCGGCCCGCAGGCGCGGGTGCTCACCGGCGACGACCGGGCCGGGGCGGAGGACGACCCGGACGCCGACCTGCTGGCGGTCGCCGCAGCGCTGCTCGGCACGACCGCGGGCGTCGCCGGCTTCGTGTCGGTGTTCGTGGTGTCGGGCACGTTCGCGTTCGCCGTCGCCCAGCGCCGCCGCGAGCTGGCCCTGCTGCGCGCGGCGAGCGCCACCCCGCGCCAGGTGCGCCGGCTGGTGCTCGGCGAGGCGCTCATCGTCGGCGTGCTCGCCGGCGTCACCGGCTGCGTCCTGGGCGTGCTGGCCGCGCCGCCGTTCGCGGGCTGGCTGGCCCGGGAGGGCTTCGCGCCGGAGCGGTTCACCGCCCGGTTCATCCTGTGGCCGCTGCTCGCCGCGTTCGGTGCCGGCCTGCTCGTCGCGCTCGCCGGCGCGGCCGTCGCCGCCCGCCGCGCGGGCCGCATCCGCCCGATCGAGGCGCTGCGCGAGGCGTCGGTCGACCGGCGGGCAATGACGGTCGTCCGCTGGCTGTTCGGCCTGGCCTTCCTCGGCGGCGCCGCGGCCATGCTGCTCGCGATCCCCGGCCTGACCGCCGACGCGATCGCCCTGATCCTGCTCGACGCCATGCTGGCGATCACCGGCATCGCGCTGCTCGCCCCGGTGCTCGCACCGCCGCTGGCCGGCCTGCTCGGCCGGTGCCTGCCCGGCGTGGCGGGCGGGCTGGCCCGCGACAACGCCCGCCGCTCGGTGCGCCGCACCGCCTCGACGGTCGCCCCGATCCTGGTGACGGTCGGCATCGCGGCCGCGACCCTCGCGGCCACGGCCACCCTCTGGCGGGCCGAGGAGCAGGCGGGCGCCGCCCGGGTGACCGCCGGCTCGGTCGTGGTCCCGACCGGCACGGCCGGCCTCGGCCCCACGGCCGTGGACGAGCTGGCCGCCTCCCCCGGTGTCGAGGCGGCGGTCCCGATCGCCCACACGGTGGTGTACCTCGCCCAGGACGACTACGCCGAGGAGTTCCCGGCGATCTACGCCGGCCCAGGCGTCGAGCGCGTGATGCGCCTCCCTTCCGTCGCCGGGGCGGTCGGCGACCTGCACGGCACCGGCACCCTGGCCGTCGGCGCGGGGCTGGCCCGCTCGATGCACTGGACGGTCGGCGGGACCGCCGAGTTGTGGCTCGACGACTCGGCCCGGGTCACCCTGCGCGTGGTCGCGATCCTGGCCCCGTCGCTCGACCTGGACCAGACCGTGCTCCTGCCGTGGGACCTGCGCGCGGCCCACGCCCCACGGGCCGGGGCCGACGCCGTGTACCTGGCCGGCGCGCCGGCCACCACGGCCGGCGGCCGGCTGGTGCCCGCCGTCGAGTTCTTCGCCGCGCTCGACGCGGAGCAGCGGCGCACGAACGACGCGGCGCTGATCGCGGTGCTCGGGATGGCGCTGCTGTACACGACGATCTCGATCGCGAACACGCTCGTGATGGCGACCGCCGACCGGGTCCGCGACCTGGCGCTGCTGCGCCTGACCGGCACGACGCCCCGGCAGGCGCTGACCATGATCGCGCTGGAGGCGCTACTGGTGGCCGGCACCGGCGTGCTGCTCGCCGGGGCCGTGACGGCCGCCATGATGGCGGGCCTGCTCGCCGGCCTCCGCGACCTCGTGGCGGCCGTCGAGCCGGTGGTGCCATGGGGGCCGGTCGTGGGGATCGCGCTGGTGTGCGCGGTCGTCACGCTGGCAGCTAGCCTCGGCCCGGCGTGGCTGGCGCTGCGCCGACCGGCCACCCGGATGGCCGCCGCGCGTGAGTAGTGCCTAGCGCGGCACCTCCTGCCGCGGCTCGCGAGTTCGCCGGTGGGACGCGACGGCGAGCGCGTTGGCGCTCACGACGATCGCGATGCCGGCCCACTCGTGGACGGCCAGAACCTCCCCCAGCAGCACCAGGCCCGCCAGGGCGGCGAGGACGGGGTGGATGCTCATCATCACGGCGAAGAACTGGGTGGGGACCCGGCGCAGGGCGATCAGGTCGGCGGCGTACGGGACGACCGAGCTCAGCACGCCCGCAGCGACCGCGTAGAGCAGGCCCGGCCCGTGCAGGCGGCCCGCGACGATCAGGGCCGCAGCCACCGGCAGGTACGCGAGCGCCGACACCGCGGTCGCGGCGGCCGGCGCCTGCAGCCCGGGCAGCCGCTTGCCGAGCAGCCGGTTGAGCAGGATGTAGGCGGCCCAGCAGGCGGCGGCGAGCAGGCCCAGCCCGATCCCGGTGTAGTCGCGGGCCGGGCCGGGCAGCACGAGGACGTAGACGCCGGCGCCGGCGGCGGCCGCGCAGAACAGGTCGGTCCGGGTCCGCGAGCCGGCCAGCGCGACCGCCAGCGGGCCGAGGAACTCCAGGGTGACGGCGAGGCCCAGGCCGACCCGGTCGACGGCGGTGTACAGGCTCAGGTTCATCGTGCCGAACACCAGCGCCAGCAGCAGCGTCGGCCACCACTGGGCCCAGGTGAACCGGCGCGGGTCGGGCCGGGCCACCGGCAGCAGGACGGCCGCCGCGACGAACTGCCGGACCGCGACGACGCCGGCCGGGCCGATGCTCGCGAAGGCGTGCGCGCCGACGGCCGCGCCGACCTGGTTGCTGGCGGCGCTGGCGGCCATCGTGGCCAGCCCGGCGGCGGTGGCTCTTCCCATGTCCGAAGTGTGGGCGGCGCCCGGCAATACGGGAAATACATCGGTCGGGCCAGCTATACGCTGCACGTATGGATCTGCGGCAGCTCCGCGTGTTCGTGGCCGTGGTCGACGCCGGGACGTTCACCGACGCCGCCGCGCGGCTCGGCGTCTCGCAGGCCACCGCGTCGCGCACGGTCGCCGCGCTGGAGGCCGCGCTCGGGGCCCGGCTGCTCCAGCGCAACACCCGGCACGTGGGCCTGACCGGCACCGGCGCCCAGGTGCTGCCGATCGCGCGCCGGGTGCTCGACGAGGTGGCGCACCTGGAGCGGGTGGTCGAGCAGTCGCGCGGCGAGCTGCGCGTCGGGTACGCGTGGGCGGCGCTGGGCAAGCACACCCGGCGGGTGCAGAAGGCGTGGTCGGCCACGCATCCCCGCACGCCGCTCGTCTTCGTCCAGACCAACACGCCGACGGCCGGGCTCGCCGAGGGCACCGCCGACGTGGCCGTCATCCGGCGGGCGCTGGACGACCCGCGGTTCGACACCGCGCTCGTCGGCGTCGAGTCCCGCTACGCGGCCGTGTCGACCGACAGCCCGCTCGCGCGGCGGCGGTCGGTGCGGATCGACGATCTCACGCGGTACACCCTGGCCATCGATGCCCGAACCGGGACGACCACCCTCGATCTGTGGCCGCCCGGGTCAGCCCCGGCGAAGGTGCGCTCCACGACCGGCGTCGACGAGTGGCTCACGCTCATCGCCGCCGGTCAGGCCGTCGGCATCACGTCCGAGGCGACGGCCAACCAGAATCCCCGGCCGGGCGTCGCCTTCCGGGCGGTCCGCGACGCCCCGCCGATCCCGGTCTGGCTCGCGTGGTGGCGTGACGACGTGCCGCCGCGGCTGCCCGACCTGCTGGGGCTGGTCTGCGAGGCGTACCGGTAGGGTCGCGGCATGCGGCTTCACGTTGGCTGCGCGATGTGGACGCACAAGGCCTGGCCGTCGACCGCGGAGCGGCTCCGCTCGTACGCGGAGTGGTGCAACGCGGTCGAGGGCAACACGACGTTCTACGCCACGCCCGCCCGCGACACCGTGGCCGGCTGGGCGGACCAGACCCCGGCCGACTTCCGCTTCGTGCTGAAGCTGCCGCGGGCGGTGACCCACGAGCGCCGCTTCGCGGGCCCCGAACTGCGCGCCTTCCTCGCCGCGATCGAGCCGCTGGGCCCGCGGGTGCACGCGCTGTGGGTACAGCTGCCGCCGTCCTTCGGCCCGGCCGACGTCGGGGCGCTGGCCACGTTCCTGGACAACCTGCCAGCCGCGTACCGGTACGCGGTGGAGGTCCGCCACCCGGCCTTCTTCACCGGCCCCGCACCGCTGGAGTCGGTGCTCACCGCCGCGGGCGCCGAGTGGGTCCCGTTCGACACGACGGCGTTCTTCACGACCCCGCCCACGAGCGACGCCGAGCGCGACGCCTGGACCAAGAAGCCCCGCCTCCCGCTGCGCTCCGAGGCTTTGACGGAGCATCCGATCATCCGGTACCTCGGGCGCGACGACCCGGCCGTCACGGTCTCCGGCTGGCGGCCGTGGGTGGCGCGGTGCGCGGCCTGGCTCCGGGAGGGCCGCTCCCCGACGGTCTTCATCCACACCCCGGACAACGCCGAGGCGCCGACGCTGGCCCGCCGCTTCCACGCCGAGGTGCGCGCGCTGGTCCCGGACCTGGAGCCACTCCCCGACCCGGAACCGCTCACGCTCTTCTAGGGCCCTGCACGACCGTGATGCGGGCACCGCGGTCGGTCAGCCACGCTTCCAGGGACGGGCCGTCCAGCGTGGTGCCGCCGACCGTCACCGGGCCCTCGACGTGGCCCACCGCCTCCTCGAAGGCGGCGCCGTCCAACCGGGCGCCGGACAGGCGGGCCGGGGCCGTCGGGGTGCCCAGCACGCAGTGCCGGAGCGACGCGCCGCGCAGGTCGGCGGCGCGCAGGTCGGCGCCCGCGAACACCGCGGAGTTGAGCAGCGCGTCGCGCAGGTCGGCACCGGTCAGGGTCGCGTCCACCAGGTCGGCGCCCAGGAGGTGGGCGGCGCGAAAGGCGGCGGCCGGGGCTCGGGCCGCGGTCGCCTCGGCCCGGACCAGCTCGGCGCCGGAGAGGTTGGCCGCGGTGAGGTCCGCGCCCACCAGCTTGGCACGGTCGAGGTTCGCGCGGACCAGGCGGACACCGGACAGGTTGGCGCCCAGGAGGTCGGCGCTGCCCAGGTCGAGGCCGGTCAGGTCGGCGCCGCGCAGGTCGGCACCCGCGGCCCCGAACGAGGTGTCGGCGTCGGCCAGATACGCCTCCAGGGCGGCCCGCGCCCCGGCGTCGGCCGGCCAGGCAACGACGCCCGCCGCCGTCCTACCGAACCCGATCATCGTAGACCAGCACCTTTCCGTTCCAATCCGTGCGCGCGGCCACCCGCTGGTTGACGTCCGCCGCCGACTCGTCCGTCAGGTTCCTGGTGTCGACGATGACATGCTCGCCCTTGGCCAGCTCACCGTCGACCTGCCGTTCGAACGTCTCGCCGTTGTACCGCCCCGGCTGCTCCGGTGGCATGAGCTCGCCCTGTTTGTCGCCCGACTGGTAGTACTCGTTCGGGGATTTCACGTCCCAGCGCTGGCCGTTGGCGTCGACGAAGTCGCCCTGGTCCTTCTGGAAGGCGGGGTCGGAGTTGTCGAGCTGAGCGCGCTCGATCGGGCCGGCCAGGGCGCCGTTG
The DNA here is from genome assembly GCF_040605515.1 of Dactylosporangium sp. NPDC005572. Taxonomy (NCBI): domain Bacteria; kingdom Bacillati; phylum Actinomycetota; class Actinomycetes; order Micromonosporales; family Micromonosporaceae; genus Dactylosporangium; species Dactylosporangium sp. NPDC005572. The sequence goes on from NZ_JBEXCY010000023.1 coordinate 91,161, forward strand.
CGCTCCATCTCGAGGCCGACCTGGGCCTCCCGGGTCGACTCGGGGGTGACCTTGCCGCCGTCGGCCGGGTCCTTGGCCAGATCCTGGACCCTGGAGTCGTACTCCGGGCTGCCCCGCTCGGGCGTCTTGTAGGCCTGCTGATCGCCATTGGCGGCCGCCAACTGCTGATCACCGTCGCCCGTGTTGGGGGTTGTCGGCTGCTGGTCGCCGGTGCCCGGGTTGGCGGCCGTGGCCTGCTGATCGCCCGTGCCCGGATTAGCCGTCGTGGCCTGCTGATCGCCGGTTCCGGTGTTTGCCGGCGCCTGGACCTGGTCGCCCGTGCCCGCAGCGGTCGGCTGCGTTGGCGCGTCGCCCCGGTGCGGGACGGTGTCGCGGCCCGCCTTCGATGCGCCCGCCTCCTGCCCGCCGCCCTCCTGCTGGGCACCGGCCTCCTGAAGACCAGCCTTCGCCTGCCCGCCGCCCTCCTGCCCGCCCGCCCGTTGCTGACCGCCGGAGTCCTGTTGACGGTGGGCGCTGGAATCCTGTTGGGCGCTGCTGGTGGTTGCCTGCTCGCCTCGCGGCGGTACCGTGTCGCCGCCCGAGCCGCCCGTCTCGCCGCCGCCGCCCGTCGGCGCCGACTCCTTGACCTGGTCACTCACGGCCGTCTACCGCCTTGCGGACGTCGCGAGCCCAGTACACCGACGACGAGCGGTCGTTGTCCGTCCACACCGCCGGCGGGAACCGCACCCGGAACGCGTGCACGAAGACGCAGACCCGGTAGTCCCGCTGCCAGCGGTCGAGATCGACGCCGGACGGCGGCGGCGGCGGGTCGCCGCCCAGCGAGGCCAGCCGGGCCGGCATCCCGGCGAACCAGGCCTCCGAGCCCATCGCCGACCCGAACAGCTCGCCCGCCGCGACGACGCCCTGGGCGCCGCCGAGCACCGCCTCGGCCCGCGGCCGGAACGCGCAGCGGTGCCGGCACTCGAAGCACTCCCCGAACGGCGCGAGCGCCTCCTCCACCCCGGGCTCGGCGGCCCGCCAGGCGGCGAACCGGTCCCGCAGCGCCGCGTCGTCGGCGAGCGGCGCCTCCGGCAGCCCCCGCTCGGCGGCGTCCGCGGCCCGCACGTCCGGCACTGCCACCAGTACCGCCTGATCGAGCGCGTTGTGCGACACGATCGCCTCGAACGGGCGCAGCGCCGCCGCGGCCCGCACCTGGTCGGCGTGCATCGCCATCGTCTGGCCCAGCAGCTCGCGATCCTCCTCCGCGGCCGTCCGGTGCATGATCTTCAGGTTCGTGATCTTGTACGCGTCCTCGGCCACCTTGCCGACCTGCTGGTCGATGAGGAGGTACGACTGGCGGTACTTGCGGTCCTCGGCCAGGCCCTGCGCGATCCGCTCGGCAGCGAGGGCCTGGGCGTTGCCCTCCTTCTGGTCGCCCTGGCCGGTGCGGGCCGCCGCCCGCGGGAACACCCGGTGCGCCTCCTCCAGCAGCACCACGTGCGGGGTGTCGCCGGAGCGGCGGTGCTGGCGGTACCAGCCGCGCATCGCGGTGACCAGCAGCAGCGTGATGAGCGACTGCTCCTTGGCGTTGTCGCCGACGCCGGCGAGCTCGAAGACGACCGGCCGGCGCATGAGGGTGCCGATGTCGTACGAGCGGCGGCAGTTGAGCGTGGTGCCGCAGGCGCCCTCGATGAGCGCCTCGGCCCGCAGCCGCGCGGCGGCGTCGATGTTGGCGTGCGTCTCCCCGGCGTAGCCGAGCTGCTCGACCACCTCGGCCAGCACGCCGGCGAACTCGGGCAGCACCGGCCAGTGCTCGCCGTCGGCCGGTGCCGCGCGGTGGGCGGCGTGGAAACCGCGGCGCCGGTACGTCTCGACGAGCGCCCGGCGGTACAGGAACGGCAGCGGGTCCCACAGGCCGAACGCCGCCTCGAAGCAGGCGAGCAGGTTGGAGACGTGGGAGCTGACGGTCGCGCCGTCGGGCACCTGGAACGGGTTGAGCCGCAGCGGCGCCACGTCGTCGTCGCCGACGGTGAACACCAGCAGGTCGTCGAACTCGGGCAGGGTCGCCAGCCAGCGGTAGTCATTCAGCTGGGCGTTCACGGGCTCGATGACCGCGAACGGCACGCCGTGCCCGCGCAACTGCCGGCACAGGTGCAGCGCGGTGTTCGTCTTGCCGGATCCAGGGGTACCGACGATGAACCCATGCCGGGGAAGGTCGGCAACCGCGAAGCCCACCGCGCCGCCCGCATCGCCCGCACCGGGCTGGTTGCCCAGCAGCAGCGCGGGGCCCTTGGGCGCGGCGACGACCCGCACGGGGTCGCGGGGCGCCACCACGGCGATCCCCGGCGCGTGGCCCTCCAGTGCCAGCGGCAGCCGGAACAGGCTCGCCGCCTCGTCCCGGTCGACCAGCAGCCGCAGCTGCCGCAGCGGGTCGCGGGTGGACCGGCCGGGCGGTGCCTCGGCCCGCAGGACCGCGTCGAGCTCGGCCCCGCCCCACTCGACCGGCTGGAGCGTGCTGAACGCCCGGGCCAGTTCGTCGTGCGCGGCCGGGCTGCCGGGCCGGGCCACCAGGTGACCGCTGAGGACGGACTGCGGGTCGTCGCGGTCCGGCTGCGCGCGCGGCGCCGGGCTCACCGTCGCGGCGACGTGGCCGGCGAACGCGTCAGGTAGCGGCTCGGGCGCGGCGACCGTCACCGTGAAGCGGAAGGCCGGCCCGTCGTAGCGGCGCAGTGCGTCGAGGTAGTAGGGCTCGATGACCAGCGCGCCGCCGTCGGCGGGGAGCCTGGTGTGCCCGCCGACCTCGGTGGCCTGATCCGTCGGTTGGGCGAGTCGGCGGTACCGGGTGGCCTCGGTCTCCAGCATCCGGCGCAACGCCGCCGGCACGCGGCCGGCGGTCAGCTCGATCGAGACCGCCACCGGGGTCGGGTACTGCCGCAGCGCCTCCAGCAGCCCCTCCCACGAGTGCGGCTGCCGGCCGAACGGCTCCACGGCCACGTAGGCGGGCACCCCGGCGTCCATCCGCTCGGGCCGGGCCAGCCGGACCCGCTTGTGCACCTGCGCGAGGCCGCCGGGCGCGGGTACGAACGGCGACAGCACGTCGCGGATGCGGTCGGCGTCGTCCAGCGGCTCCACCCGCACGTGGTCGGGCACGTTCGCCAGCGCCGCCGCGAGCGACCTGGTCGCGACCCGGGCCAGGTCGGCGGTCGGCTGCTCGACCCGGCCCAGGAGGTACACCTCGATCCGCCCCGGCTCGCGATGCAGCATGCGCAGCGCGACGGACGCCGACTCGGGCAGCGACAGGAACTGCCCGAGGTAGGCGGCCTGCTCGCCGACCGCCCGCCCCAGCCGCTCGGCCACGCCCAGGCGGGCGTACTCCGCGCGGCGGGACAGGTCGACGGCCGCGGTCACCTGGAGCGCGACCCAGGCCCAGACCCGATCGGGCCCGCTCACCAGGTAGGGCACCGGGTCGGCGGGACCCCGGTGGACCAGTTCGCTCACTGCTGCGGCGGGTACGGCGGGGCGCTCATCGGCGGGGCACTCATCGGCGGCGCGCTCATCGGGGCGCCGGTCGGCGGCTGCACCTGGGGCCAGGCGCCGGTCATGGGCTGCTGCATCGGCGCGATGGTCGGGGCGATCCCGGGCGGCGCCAGCGGCGGGAGGCCGGTCGGCATCGGCGCCTCGGGCGTGATCTCGACCAGCCGGTTGGTCTCCTGGGTGGCCGCGAGATTCATGATCGCCGTCTGTACCCCGAGCCGCGTCACGCTGTGCGTGATCTCGCGCAGCGCCCGGGTGCGGCCGCCGGCGATCGCGGACCGGTACGCCGTGCCGCCGGCCATGGCGCGGAAGCCGTCGCGCAGGGTGTGGCCGATCAGGACGATCGTGGAGCGGGAGCGCCACATGGTCCAGCCGAAGTACAGGTCGGTGCCGTAGGTCTGCACGCTCAGCAGCGACTGGAGCTGCGTGTCGCCGAGGGTGAGCAGGTACTGCCCGGCGACCCGCACCGGCCCCATCCGGAACGGCAGCGCCCGCTGCCCGGCCGACTGGAGCATGTACCCGTACGCGGTCGCGCCGGCGGCCGCCTTACCCTCGACCACCAGCGCGTACTCGGCGATCGGCTCCTTGATCGGGAAGAACAGCGTGACCACCCAGGCCGTGAACGCCAGCCCGATCACGACGGGAATGGTGATCATCGCGCCGCCGCTGGCGAGCGTCAGGCCCTCGATCGAGTCCGCGTTCGTGCCGGCGTTGAAGAACACGCCACACGTACAGCAGAGGATGACGAACGTGGCCAGCGACAGCACCAGGCCGACGTTGGCGGCGCGCACGGCGTGCGGCCGGATCTGCTTCCAGGTGACGCTGTCGTCGGCGAACTCGTCGGGCTCCCGGTAGGTGACCCGGGCGCCCCGGTAGGACGACTGCACGTCCTGCAGCACCTGCTGCCAGGGGTCGGCGCCGCCGCCCCAGTTCTGCATGGACATTGGACTCCCGGTGCGCTCACCATGACGCTCCGTGGGCCCGGAGCCGAGCGTCAATCTATGGAGCGCCGGTTAGCGGTCACAAGGTCGCCGCGGGCATTCGCACCGATCGTCGGGCCCGCCCACCCGTAGGGCGGCCGGGACTCGTCCGCCTCGCGCGCTATTCCGGTTGTGGAACGCCCCGGGCGGACGCTCGGCCCCACTGGTGTCGCCGGAGAGGTCGGGTAGCATCGACGCATCGCGATGCCGTGGGAGCCCGGCCGACCGTGCCCGTCTGTCTTCATGAGGAGCTCCCCGTGCTTCGCAGAACGTTCCTTCCTGCCCTGATCGCCGCCCTGGTGGCTGCGGTCGCCTTCGTCCTCGTCCAGCCCGCCGGCCCCGCCGGTTCGGCCGCGGCGGCGCCCGTGCGCATCATGCCGCTCGGCGACTCCATCACCGCCGGCCCCGGCTGCTGGCGCGCCAAGGTCTGGCACCGGCTGCAGACCAGCGGCTACACGAACATCGACTTCGTCGGCGGAGTCTCCGACGGCGGCGGCTGCAACCCCGGCTACGCCTACGACTTCGACCACGAGGGCCACGGCGGCTACTCCGCGACCGGCATCGCCGACAACAACCAGCTGCCGCCGTGGCTGACCGCGGCCCGCCCCGACGTCGTCCTCATGCACCTGGGCACGAACGACATGTGGGGCGGCTACATCCCGCTGGCCACCAAGCTGGCGGCGTTCACGAAGCTGGTCGGGCAGATGCGCGCCGACAACCCGGCCGTCAGGATCATCGTGGCCCAGATCATCCCGATGAGCCAGTCGGCCTGCGCCACCTGCCCGGCCGACGTGGTCGCGCTGAACAACGCCATCCCCGGCTGGGCGGCCGGCCTCACCACGGCCCAGTCGCCGATCACCGTCGCGGACCTGTGGACGGGCTTCGACGCGGTCGCCGACACCGTCGACGGGGTCCACCCGAACGACGCCGGCTTCCAGAAGATGGCCAACGCCTGGTACCCGGCCCTCACCCGGGTCCTGGGCGGGGTGACCCCGTCGGCGTCCGCTTCGCCGTCCCGCTCCGCGTCCGCGTCCCCCTCGGCGTCCCGCTCCGCGTCCGCTTCCCCGTCGGCGTCGTCCGGCGGTTCGCAGTGCGCCGCGACCTATCGGGTCATCTCCCAGTGGGGCGGCGCGTTCCAGGGCGAGGTGACGGTGACGAACACTTCGGCCACCACCTCGACGGCCTGGACGACGACCTTCACCTTCGCCAACGGCCAGCAGGTGAGCCAGGCGTGGAACACCACGCTGACCCAGTCGTCGGCAACCGTGACGGCCCGCAACGTGACGTACAACGGCACCCTGGCCCCGGCCGCCTCCACCTCGTTCGGCTTCCTGGCCTCCTGGAACAACACCACCAACGCGACACCCGGCGTGACCTGCCGGCTGTCCTGACCCGGCTGAGGGCCGCTCTCCCGCGAGCGGCCCTCATCGGCCGTTGCGGACCTCGATGGCCCTGACCGTGTTGGCGAACGCCTTGGCCAGCACACCCTTGCCGACGCTGCCGAGCAGCGCCCCGACCACGCGGCCCTTGAAGTTCTTGCCCTGCCGCACGACGACGGCGTCGATGTCGGTCCGCCCGTCGGGCCGGCGCGTGAACGTGTAGGTGTGCCCGGAGGCGCCGCCCCAGATGTTCGAGTCGGTCGTCCGCATGACGACCCGGCCGGTGTCCGACCAGTCGTACCGCAGCCGCTCCCAGATGCCGCCCGACCCCTCCGTGACGTCGGCGTGGGTAGGACCCTGGTCGTGCACCTGGAGGTACTCGTCGGCGCTGTTGCCGAAGAGCTTCGAGCGGCCCGGCCCGAAGTCGGTGAGCCCGGCGACGAACTGCTCGGGCGTCGAGGTGGTCGTGGCGTGCAGGTGGATCGTGGACATCGCAGGCTCCGTGGTGTGTTGAGGTCCGTGCTCACAGCCTGCGCGCAATGACCCCCGCGGCGAACCCGTGGACGATCCTGGTCGACCGCCTGGTGCACCCTGGCCCACACCCAGGGGAGCCCGATCGGCCGTCCAACCAGCCGCCAGGAACCAGGCAGGAAGCTTCAAAGCGATGATCGTGTGCGCAACCCCAGCGGGCGCCCACTGCCGGGTACGAGCGGTCCTCGCGGGCGGTCGGAGCCACAACGGCGCGGGAAATTAGCATTGATCAGCCGGCGTGCCCGGCCGTCGTGGGTGGGAGCACTCCTCCAGAGAGGTACGGGCCGGGCGATGACCACTTCTGCACCGCACAGCGGGGGCGGCGCGCCGGCCGGCACCGGGCCGGACGCGGCCGGTGGAGACTCCGCCCGCGCGCGGCGCGAGATCTGGGCCGACGCGGCGAGGGGCGCCTGCATCCTGATGGTCGTGCTCTGGCACATCGTCAAGAAGCACTACATCGAGATCACCTGGCACATCTCGCTACCGGTCCCGGACATGTGGGAGACGTTCGTCGAGCAGTTGGTCCCGCTGCGGATGCCGCTGTTCTTCACGATCTCCGGCCTCTTCGCGGTGAACGCGGTCAACCGGCCGTGGTCGGTCGTAGGGCGGTCGAAGGTGGCCCGCTTCTACTATCTGTTCGTCCTGTGGGTGCTCATCCAGAGCGCGGTGCTCGCGCTCACCCCCGACTTCAACACCACCCGCGTCCGCAGCCCGCTCGAACTGCTCGAACAAATCACGATCAGCCCGCCGAACCTCTGGTACCTCTACGCACTCGCGCTCTACTTCACGATCGCCAAGCTGGTCCGCCGGGTGCCCCCCGCGGTGGTGCTCGGCGGCGCGTTCGCGCTCTCCGCCGCCACGGCCGCCGACCTCATCGCGGCCCCGGGCAACCGCGGCGCGCTGTACGAGGACCTGTTCTTCTTCCTCGCCGGGCTGTACTTCCGGCCGCTCGTCGAACGGCTCGCGAGCGGCTCCAGCCTGCGCCGCCTCGCCCTGACCGGAGCCGCCTTCGCCGCCGTCCTGCTCGCCGTGCGGGTCACCGCGTCGGAGAAGTGGCCGCTCGTCTGGCCGCTGGTCTGCATCGTCGCGGTGGTGTTCGGGGTGACCGCCGCCGGGCAGGTCGTGCGCTGGTCGGCGCTGGGCAACGGGCTGGCCGCGCTCGGCCGGCGCACCCTGCCGATCTATGTCATCCACATGCCGATCCTCGCCATGCTGGACCGGTTGCTCTACGACCCACTGTCGACTATGGACGAACGGTGGCAGTTGCTGGTCGCGATCGTCGAGCCGGCCGTCCTGACGACCCTGGTGGTCGTCGCCTGCCTGCTGCTCGAGACCGGGCTGCGCCGGGCTCGGGCCAGGTAGCACGTACCATCACACGCTGTCGTCGAGTGGCTCGAAGCTGATCGGCAG
>NZ_JBEXCY010000024.1:0-96093 GCF_040605515.1 Dactylosporangium sp. NPDC005572
ACAAGATGGGCTGGCGCTGCTCGGACACCGCCGAGCTGTCCTTTGTGGACGTGCGCCAGCAGGAGCAGCCCCGCCGCGCCGGCGACGCCGAACCGCACGTACCCGCCCCCGCCCGTGACCAGCGGGATGGCCGCCGCCGCACACCCGGCGGCCGCGTACCACCGCACCAGCCGCGGCGGTTGTCCACTGTGGACCCGAATGTCCCCCATGCTGAGAGCCTGCTCCCAGGACGCTAAGAGCTTCCTGAGCGAACCTGTGAATCACTCAGGAACGCCACGACCCCGGCTGCGACCAGCAGCCCGGCCCCGCCCACCTCCAGCAGCCGCACGATGATCGCCTGCGGCTCGGTGAACCAGGCCAGAAACGGCTGTACCGCGACGCCGGGCACCCAGACGACCAGGGCGGCGGTCCAGAACACCGCCGGCCGGCGCGGCGCCACCGGTACCGTTGCCACACCCACCCGCAGCCAGCCCGTCCGGGTGACATGCCGGGCCAGGGCCAGCACGACCAGGGCGCCGACCAGGGTCGAGCCGTAGTGCAGCACCCGCCACCACGGCTGGCCGGCGAACGCGGTCGCGTCGAGGAACGTCAGCCGCGACGTGCCGCGGTCGGCGTTCGCCGCGTGCGTGACCAGGTCCCACAGCCGGTGCGAGGCCGCACCGAGCCAGGCGCTGGCCACGGTCACCGGCCAGGGGTGCCGCCGGGCGCCGAGGACCGCCCAGTCACCGGTCAAGAACGGCCGCAAGTGCGCCACGACGGACGGCGCGGCGGCCCGGGTCAGGACCGTGAGCAGCACGGTGAGCGGCACGCAGCACAGCAGGATGCCGCTCCACGTGTGGGCGTTGTAGTTGACGTACGGCGAGAGCGAGTACGGCAGGTCGGGCGCAGCCGAGCCGATGGTCAGCGCGACCCCGTCGAACCACCGCCGCCGCCACAGCTTCAGCGGCAGGACGGCGGCGGCGTGCGACGGGAACGTCAGCGGCATGCGGTGATGCTGTCGCGGGAGGTCCCCGCCGCGGAAGGACCTTCACGGAACCTCCTCAGAAGCGGAGGTTCGCCAGATACGTGTAGCCGTTGCGGGCGGTGGTCAGGGCCTCGGCCGGGGTGCGGGGCGGGCTGCCCGCGTCGTCGCGCTCGACGATGTACTCCACCAGGCCGGCCTCGCGGGCGTGCTCGAAGATGCGGCCGAAGTCGATGAGGCCCGCGCCCGGGTCGGCAAACGACGCGTTGGTGTCGAGGTCCTTGACGTGGACCTGGCGGATGCGGCCGCGGTGGCGCTGGATCAGGTCGACCGGGTCGGCGGTGCCGCGCCACGCCCAGAAGAGGTCCACCTCCAGATGTACCAGATCCGGATCCGTCTCGGCGGTGAGGATGTCGTAGCCGCGGCGGCTGCCGCCGTCCTGGCGCACGAACTCGAGCTGGTGGTTGTGGTAGCCGAAGTCCAGGCCGGCGCGCTGGGCGAGCCGGCCGGCGCGGTTGAGGTCGCGGGCCATCGCGTGGTACCGCGCGCCGTCGCGGATCGGCTGGCCGGTCGCGAAGTCGAGGCCGAAGAACGGGTGCACGACGTAGGAGTTCCCGACCACGTTGGCGTCCTCGAGGGCCCGCTCCCAGGCCGACGCGTCGAACGGCTGCGGGATGCCGACGTGCCCGGACGTCGCCCGCAGGCCGGCGGCGTCGAGCGCGGCCCGGAACTGGGCGGCCGTGCGGCCCACGAAGCCGGCGTGCTCGACCCGCGTGTAGCCGATCGCACGCAGCTCCCGCAGGCTGGCGTCGAGGTCGATGGAAAGCTGGTCGCGGAGGGTGTACAGCTGGACGCTGATCTTGTCGCGCGGCACCCGGTCCGGGCGCCCCGCGGGTGCGGCGTCAGCGGCACCGAGGAGCGTGGTGGAAGCCGCCGCACCCAGGGCGGCGGCACCGAACAGTTGACGACGACTCGGCATTGGCGGCGCCTTTCGTCTACCCGAAGGACTTGAATCTTTCGATCAGTCCTCCTATAGAATCAGCCGAGCAGACCAAAAGCCAGGTCTAGCGCGACAGAACCGCCGATGTTCCGCGGCTCCTGCGCGTGCTCCCAGTCGACCACCGCGATCGTGGGGTCGGCCGGGTCGTAGCGCACCGGCAGCAGCACCCCGGGCCCGACCAGCCCGGCGAGCGCGGGCGGCACGACCTGCCGCACCCGCGCCGCGACCGGCCCGCCCGCGGTCGGGACGGCCAGGTCGATGCGGGTCACCTGGTGCTCGTCCCGGTCCGCCGACACCCCGCCGACCGCCGTCACGGTCGCGAAGGCCGGGGTGCCGGTGCGCAGCACCCGCCGCTGCCGGGCGAGGTTGCGCGCCCCGATCACGAGCAGCGGTACACCGGTGGCGAAGAGCGCGACGGCCACGCCGGCCACCGCCACGAGCTCGATGCCGCGCAGCGCAAGCGCGACGAACGACAGCAGGACGGCGACCGGCAGCAGGATGAGGCCGGTGAGGCGGGCGGCACCGGCGCCCGAGTTGAGGCTCGACACGGCGACCAGCATGGCCGCCCGCCCGCCCGCGTTCAGTCGGGTTCCGTGCCGACGGACTGTGGCGCCGACGACACCAGGATCTGGTCCAGGAACGCCGCGACCTTGCCCTGCGTGCGTGCGATCTGTTCGTCCAGCGACAGCGTCTCGTCGAACCGGCCGCCGAGCTCCGGGCGCTTCTTCCCCCGGACGTACAGCGAGCAGGCCAGGTCGGTGCACACGTAGAGCCCGATCGAGTTGCCGTCGCGCCCCGCCTGCCCGGCCCGGCGCCCGGTCATCATCGTCACGCCCGAGCCCGGATGGGTCGTCAGGCACAGCGAGCACATGCCGCGGTGCAGCAGGCCACGCCGCTGGGCCGCGATGCGCAGCGAGACGCCGACCAGGCGGTCGCCGTGCTCGGCCACGACGTAGGCGCGGTCCAGCGCGCCCGGGTCCCGCCAGCCGAGGAAGTCGAGGTCGGCCCAGGGCCGGTCGGCGAGGTCGCGCGGCAGTGCCGCCCGCTGGGCCTCGCCCTTGGAACAGTTGACGAACGACGTGCGGATGTCGCGTTCGGAGAGTGCCTTCACTTGCCCGACGGTACGTTGCCTAGATATCCTAGGCAAATGGTTATCAGCCCTAGGAAGGGGCTCACCACGGAGATCGTGGTGAAGGCGGCGGCGGACCTCGCCGACGAGGTCGGGCTGCCCGCCCTCACGGTGTCGGCCGTGGCGCGGCGGCTCGGCGTGAAGGACGCCAGCCTGTATTCACACGTGAAGAGCCTCGACGACCTGCGCACGCGCATCGCCCTGCTGGCCGCGGAGGAGATGACCGACCGGATCGCCTTCGCCGTCGTGGGCCGGTCGGGCAAGGACGCCCTGGTGGCCTTCGCCGACATGTACCGGGCCTTCGCCGTCGAGCGCCCGGGCCGCTACGCCGCGACCCAGCGGCCGCTCGACCCGGCGGTGACCGAGGGCACGGCCGCCATGATCCGCAGCCTCGAGCTGACCCACGGCATGCTGCGCGGCTACGGCCTGGTCGACCCGGACCTCACCGACGCGGCCCGGCTGCTGCGCAGCGCCTTCCACGGCTTCGCGGTGCTGGAGAGCAACGGCGGCTTCGCCCACCCGCGCTCGCTCGACGGCTCGTGGCGCCGCGCCCTCGACGCCCTGCACCACACGCTGGTCCACTGGGCGGATCACGCCCCGGGCAGCGGCGAGTAGCGGATCGACCGCCAGGCCGCGAAGGCCCAGCGCAGGTCGGCATCGACGCTCACGAACACCGTGCGCACGTAGCGGCCGTCGACGAACGTGTATCCCCACAGCGCGTCGGGGAAGCGCCACGCCGCGCGGTGCCCGATCCCGTCGCGGCCCGCCTCGCCCAGCCGTCCGGCGGCGCCGGGCGGCACCTCGTCGGCGAGCATCGCGAGCAGGTCCAGTTCGCTCACGTCGCGCGACCCGGCGGTCGCCACGTCGAGCACCTGGAGCAGGCCGTCCGGCCCGGTCCAGGTCACCGGCAGCTGCGCGTGGCGCTGCCGGCGGCGCTCCCACGCCCCCTCCAGCTCGACGGTCCACCGACCGGTCAGCCGCATCCGCATGCATCGAGTGTGCCGTGCCCGTGAGCCGAGAGCGCTCTCAAAACGTTTTCCCAGCTCAGACGCCGATTTGAGAGCGCTCTCCGCGAAGTGACCATTGACATCGGTCGCCGCGATCCGCATCATTCGCAGGGACCTGTGGAAGCCCGCCACTTCAGAAACACGGAGTCCCTTCATGCGCCTTGCCCGAGGCCGGCCCTTCGCCGCCGGCGCGATCGCCGTCGCGGTGGTCGCCACCGTCGTGACCTTCCTGACGCTCCCCGACGCCGAAGCCGCCACCCTCGGCTCCGGCAGCTACGCCACCACCCGGCCGGCCGGCACGTCCGGGCCCACCGGCTGCGGCAGCATCGCCACCAACCCCCGTCAGTTCGTCACCGCGAACGCGCCGACCGGCCCGGTGCCGACCAACGACTGGTGGTCGGCGCTGCTGTTCAAGCGCACCGACTGCGCCTACTCGACGCCGCTGCAGGCGCACCCGATGGCGTTCCAGCCCAGCGCCGGCGGACTCGGCGTCGGCTACACCACCGACGCGGCGATCTCCGGCACGGCCACCGGCGTGGGGGAGTACCACTACCCGTACGCGACCGAGTTCACGCTCGGCGTCACCGGCCTCAACGCGCCGAACACGCTCGTCGACGGCTGGACCGACTGGACCGTCACGCCGTCATGGTCCGACGGCGCCCGCACCCTGCGCGCCACGATCGGCCACGGCCTGCCGTTCGTGTACGCCCGCACCACCGGCGGCAACGCCCAGCTGAGCTTCGGCGGCGCGCCCGCCGTCTGGTCCAACAGCGGCAACCGGATCGGCTTCACCGTGCGCGGCCACGACTACATGGCCTACGCCCCGACCGGCGCCACCTGGACGGTCAGCGGTACCACGATCACCTCGGCCCTCGCCGGCCGCGACTTCTTCTCGGTCGCGCTGCTGCCCACCACCACGTCGACGCCCGCCGCCGACCGAACGGCCCTGGCCAACACCTACGGCCAGTACGCCCACAACCACGTCACCGGCACCCGCGTCGGCTGGTCGTACAACCAGGCCACGAGCACGGTGAACGCGACCTACACGTTCACCACGACGGCCCGCGAGGGCACCGGCTCGGGCACGGTCGTCGCCCTCTACCCGCACCAGTGGAAGAGCCTCAGCGGCAGCACGCCGATCACGCAGACCTACGTCTCCCCGCGCGGGGCGATGAAGATCCTGACCGGCACCGGAGCGTTCACGACGGCCACGAAGTTCCAAGGGGTACTGCCGGAGATCCCCGCCGTGGCGACGTCCTCGGGCGCCGACCTGACCACCCTGGGCGGCTACCTCGACCAGGTGGCCACCGGCGACCCGCTCGCCGCCTTCGGCAACGACACCTACTGGACCGGCAAGGGCCTCGGCCGCGCCGCCCGCGCCGCCGAGATCGCCGACCAGCTCGGCCGCACCGCCCAGCGCGACAGCCTGCTGGCCGCCATCCGCACCCGGCTCACCGACTGGTTCACCGCCGGCTCCGGCGAGACCGGCCGGCTGTTCGCCTACGACGCGGCGTGGGGCACCCTCATCGGCTACCCGGCGTCGTACGGCTCCGACCAGGAGCTCAACGACCACCACTTCCACTACGGCTACTACATCGCGGCCGCGGCCACGCTCGCCAAGTTCGACCCGGCCTGGGCCGCGAACGGCGCCTACGGCGGCATGGTGAACCTGCTCATCCGCGACGCCAACAACCCCGACCGCGCCGACACGATGTTCCCGTTCCTGCGCGACTTCGACATCTACGCCGGGCACGACTGGGCGTCCGGCCACGGCTCGTTCGGCGCCGGCAACAACCAGGAGTCGTCGTCGGAGGGCATGAACTTCGCCAACGCCCTCATCCAGTGGGGCATCGCCACCGGCAACACCGCCGTGCGCGACGCCGGCCTGTACATCTACACCACCCAGGCGCAGGCGATCCAGGAGTACTGGTTCGACTCGCAGAACCAGAACTTCCCGGCCGCCTTCGGGCACAGCACCGTCGGCATGGTCTGGGGCGACGGCGGCGCCTACGCCACCTGGTTCAGCGGCGAGCCCGAGATGATCCAGGGCATCAACATGCTGCCGGTGACCGGCGGCTCGTTCTACATGGGGTACCGCCCGTCGTACGTGACCACCAACTGGAACGAGCTGGTCACCAACAACGGCGGCCAGCCGACGGTCTGGCAGGACATCCTCTGGTCGTTCCAGGCCCTCGGCAACGGCGACCAGGCGCTGACGAACCTGCGCAACAACCCCGGCTACACACCGGAGGAGGGTGAGAGCCGGGCCCACACGTTCCACTGGATCCGCAACCTCGCGGCCCTCGGCCAGGTCGACACGACGATCACCGCGAACACGCCGCTCTACGCGGTGTTCAACAAGAACGGCGCCCGCACGTACGCGGCGACCAACCTGGGCACCGCCCCGGTCACCGTGACGTTCTCCGACGGCCGCACCCTCACCGTGGGCGCGGGCAAGACGGCGACGACGGGCGCATTCACGTGGAGCGGCGGCAACGGTACCTCCCAGCCGCCGACGTCGCAGCCGCCGTCCTCGCAACCCCCGTCGTCCCAGCCGCCCTCGTCGCAACCCCCGTCGTCGCAGCCGCCGACGTCGAACCCGCCCGCGGGCTCGAACCTGTTCTACCTGCGCAGCGGGCCGGCGCTGGCCACCACGGCCGGCACCGCGGCCGGGACGCAGACGATCACCGCCGCCAACGGCAACTGGGACGGCAACCCGCACAACCCGGTCACCTACCGGACCTGCGGGATCACCGGCAGCATCAACGGCGGGTCGACCGCCTTCGCGTTGCACGTCGACGCCGGCACGGCGGTGGCGCAGGGCGTCCAGGCCCGCGTCTCGTACGACTTCACCGGCGGCGGCACCTACGGGCGCGTCGAGACCTACCGCTACTTCGCCACCGACCCGGTCGCGGGCACGGAGCAGTACACCCAGGCGGCCGGGCTCGCCTCGTCGAGCGGCACCCTCGCGGCGATGAGCGGCGGCTGCGTGCGGCTCGAGGTCTGGAACGCGATCGGCAACGCCAGCACCACGGTCCGCATCGACGCCTCGGCCGCCAACGGCCGCCAGTCGACGCTGACGATCCCCTACACCGTCTAGGAGTCCGCCTCGGCGGGGCCGTCTGCGGGCGGCCCCGCCAGGTGGGCCTTGAAGAACGCGACGATCCGGGCCCGGGCGTCGGCCGCCGACGGCTCGTGCGGACCGAACCGCAGGACCGGCTTCGCCAGCCGCACCAGCACGGGCGTCGGGTCACCGGCGCCCTTGTGGTCGTTGAGGAACCCGTGCCCCGCGCCGGCGTACTCGCGCACGTCGCGGGGCACGTCGTTGGCTGCAAGCGCCCGTTCGAGGCGATCCGCGGCGCCGCGCAGGGTGAGGTCGCGGGCGCCGAAGCTGGCCACGACCGGGCAGGCGCCGGCCAGCGCCGCCGCCGGGTCCTTCGGCAGCATGCCGTAGTTGGCGCTCACCGCGCCGAAGCCGTGGCCGGGCGCGAGCAGCAGCGCGAACCCGCCGCCGAGGCAGAAGCCCACCACCCCGATCCGGCCGGTGCAGCACGGCCGCTCGGCCAGCCAGCGGCGGACCGCCTCCACGTCGTCGAACGTGCGGCCCGAGCGGCGGCGCAGGTCGCCGACCGCGGTGCCGAGGCAGCGCAGCCGCCGGCCGTCGAAGAACAGGTCCGGCGCGATCGCCAGGAACCCCTCCCGGGCCAGCCAGTCGGCCTGGTTGCGCACGTCCTGCCCCATGCCCATGGCGTCGTGGATGACCACGACGCCGGGGTGCGGGCCGGTCGCCCGCGGCGTGGCGATGTAGGCGGGCATCGTGCCGTGGCCGGTCTCGATCGCGGCGGACGCCATCGCGGTCAGCCTCCTGGGCCGGGGACGGGTGGCCGATGCATACCGGAGATGGTGGACCGTCCCGCACTGGGCTGCAAGCCCTTGCGTCGGCGTTGAGACTGGAGAGCGTGACAGCTGACGATCGTCCGCTCCGGCTGCGCCCGCCCGTGCCCGGGCGCCCCGACCCGCGGCCCGCCGATCCCGGGCGGGTGCGGGCACTGGCCGCCGAGATCGGGCAGCCCGGCGTGCCGGTGAGCCTGCGCGAGCCCGGCGACCGGCCCGGCGGCGGTGCCGGGACCGGCCACTGGCACCGCCACGCCGAGCGGCTCGGCGCCGCCGTCGAGCGCTGCCGGGCGGCCGTCGACGGGGTGCCGCCGGGCGCCGTGCGCGACGAGCTGGAGCGGCTGCTGCACGTCGTGCGGCTGCGCGCCGGGCGGTACACCCGCATCGCCGCCGTCGGCCAGGCCGTCGCCCCCGACGACGACACCACGCTCGCCGACGGCACCCGCCCGGGCGAGCGGCCCGAGCTCGCCGGCGCCGCCGCCGAGATCGACGAGCGGCTCGTCGCGGCGGTCGCGCACCTCACCGCCGTCGCCCGGGCCGTGGAGGAGATCGCGCTGGCCACCTCGGGCGGCCGCGACGCCGCGGGCCTGCCGGCGCGGCTGACCGCCCTGTTCACGACCGTGCCGGAGGCCTGAGTGGGCTGGCTGCAGCGGCGCCGGGCCCGGGCGCGGCGGCGCCGGATCGCCGAGGGCACCAGCGCCGGCGACGCGTGGACCCCGGCGCTCGGCTCGGGACCGTGGCGGGTCTGGTACGCCGAGTGCTGCGATGCCCTCCTCGCGTTCGACCGGGTCGTGGCCGCCCTGCCGCCCGGCCCGGTCCGCGACGGCGTCCACGGCCACCGCCCGTCGCTCGTGGCGCTGCTGGACACCGCCCGGCGGACCGCCGAGCTCGGCGCCTTCCTCGACCCCGACGGCCCCGGCCGGTCCCCGGCGCTGGTCGCCGCGCTCGCCGCCGACCCGCTGGGCGACCTCACCGGCAGCCTCGGCCCGTCGCCGACCCTGCCGCTGCGCGACCGGGTCCTGCTGGTGCGGGCCGAGCTGGCCGGGATCGCCGACGCAGCCGCCCGCATCGGCCTGCGCCTGCACGAGCACCCGCACGCCACCGACGTCGGCACCTGGCTGTCCGGCCTGGGCGCGGGCGTCGACCAGGCCCACCGGGCCGCCTGGCTCCCGGTCACCTATCGCGCGGCAGGGGAGGACCAGTGACGCCGCGGCACCTGCTCGAGGTGGCCGAGGAGGCGCACGCCCGGTACTGGCGGGCCCTGCACACCCTCGTCCCCATGTCACCGGCCCACCGCCGGCTCCTGGCCGGCGCCCCGCGGCTGCTGGCCGCCCTGGAGCGGGCCGAGCGCCTCGCCGCCCTGGTGCCGACCGCGCCCGCGCACGTGACGGCCGGCCGGTCGCGCCGCGACCCCAGCCGCCGGCTGACCGGCCGCCAGCGCCGCAGCGTCCGCGACCGCCACCTGCACAACCTCGGCCTGGCCCTGCTCAGGCTGGAGCGGGCCGCCGACGCCGCCGTGGCGGTGGCCGTGGCGGCCGCCCTGGCCACCACGGCCCGCGGCGACGTCGACTCGGTGGTGGACGACGAGCTGGCCGCCCTGTCCGCCGCGCTGGACGAGCTGCGCTGACGCCGGTTCAGCCGGCGAACCTGGCCGGCGGCAGGCCGCGCACCCCCTTGCCGGGGTCGAGCAGCAGCGTGTGCCCGTCCTCCGGGGTCGGGTTGTCCAGGCCGGTCGCGGCGCTCGTCACCGCCAGCAGCGTGAGGTCCGGGCCGGCGAACGCGCACCGGGTCGGTCGCCGCACCGGCAGCGGCACCACCCGGTCGACCCGCCCGTCGGGCGCGTACCGGACGATCCGGCCGCCGTCCCACTTGCAGTTCCAGACGTAGCCGTCGGCGTCGACGGTCACGCCGTCGGGGTACCACCCGTTGGCCTCGTCCGACACGAACAGCCGGCCCGGCCCGACCGTGCCCGTCGCGACGTCGAACTCGTAGGCGCTGATCCGCCGGCGGGTCGAGTCGACGTGGTACATCGTGCGGCCGTCCGGGCTCCAGGCCGGGCCGTTCGAGCAGACGATCCCGCCGAACGCCCGGGTCAGCGTGCCGTCCGGGTGCAGGCAGTAGAAGGCGCCGCTCGGGGCCGCCTCCGCGAGGTCCATGGTGCCGAACCAGAACCGTCCCGCCGGGTCGACCGCGCCGTCGTTGCAGCGGTTGCCGTCGAGGCCGGTCTCCAGCTCGGCGACCACCGTGACCAGTTCGGTGTCGCAGACCGCGACGGCATGGCGCAGCGCCGCGACCAGCCCGCCGGCCGCGCGCAGGCCGACCGAGCCGACCGGCCCGGGCAGGTCCAGCGTCGTGGTGCGGCGGGTGCGCCAGTCGAGCGTGAACACGGTGCCGCCGAGGATGTCGACCCAGTGCAGGCGCTGCCCGTCGGGGTCCCACAGGGCGCTCTCGCCGAGGGCGCACGCGGTACCGGAGAGAATCTCAATCATCGGCACGCTCCCGGCCGTAGGTGAACAGGATCGCCAGGATAACCAGGCCGTAGATGACGTCCCGGCCGTACTCCGGCACCCGCTGCGCCTGCAGCAGGGTCACGATCGCGACCAGCGTCACCGACCCGGCGACCACGCCGGCGTAGTGCCCGCGGCCGCCGAGGATCGACACGCCCCCGACGACGACCGCGGCGATCGACTCGAACAGGTAGGGGTCGCCGAGCCCGAGCGACGGCTGCCCGCCGTAGGACACCAGCGCGATGCCGGCGAACGCCGCGAAGACCCCGCTGAGGGTGTACAGCACGACGGTCACCAGCCGGACCGGGACGCCGGCGAGGAACGCCGCCCGCGGGTTGGTGCCGACGGCGTACACCCGCCGGCCGAACGTCGTGAACGTCAGCAGCACCGTCACGAACAGCGCCACCCCGGCCCACACCAGCAGCTCGGTCGGCACCGGGCCGAGCCGGCCGACGACCAGCCGGTGCAGCGGGTCCGGCACGTACGACGCGCACGACGGGCAGGTCAGGCCCTTCGACAGGCCGAGCGACAGCCCCTCCATGACGCCGTTCATGCCGAGCGTCATGACGACCGCCGGGACCCCCAGCCAGGCCACGCCGAGGCCGTTGGCCAGCCCGACGGCGGCGCCGACCGCGAGCGCGGCGAGCACCGCCTGGCCGAGCCGGTCGGTGCGGCCGAGGCTGGTCGTGGTGACCACGATCGCCGCGCCGTTGAGCACCCACGGCATCGACAGGTCGATGCCGCCGACGAGCACGACGAGCATCTGCCCGGCCGCGACGAACCCGATGAAGCTGGCCACGATGATCATGGCGCGCAGGCTCGTCCACGACGCGAAGCCCGGGTGGACGATCGCCCCGGCGGCCAGGATCGCGCCCGCGGCGGCGACGGCGTAGGCGATCCGGCGAGTGTCCGGCGTGACCCGCTCGAGCATCGGCCCGATCATGAGGCAGCCCTCCGCAGCCGCAGGGTGGCGCCGCCGAGCAGCACCGCGACGACCAGGAACAGGCCCTGGAACAGCGACTGGTACAGCGGGTCGATGCCGGCGAAGAACAGCACGTCGACGACGAGCGTCAGGGACAGCGCCCCGGCGATCGCGCCGAGCGCGCTGCCCCGCCCGCCGCTGAACGCGACCCCGCCGACGACGACGGCGGCGATCGACGTGAGGATGTACGACGTGCCGGCGTTCGGGTCGCCGGATGTCGTCGTCGCCACGTAGAACACGGCGGCGAGCGCCGAGCACAGGCCGGACAGCGCGTAGACGGCGACCTTCACCCGGGCCGCCGGGACGCCGACCGCCCGGGCGGCCGTCTCGTCGCTGCCGACGGCGTAGACCCGCATGCCGAACCGGGTGCGCCGCAGCACCAGCCAGCCGGCGACGACCAGGCCGAGCCACAGCAGGGCGGTCGGCAGGTCGGGGTTGGTGAGCACGGCCCGCACCTCGGGCGCCACCGAGCCGCCGGGGACCGGCAGTACCTTCAGCGCCAGTCCACTGTAGACGGACAGCGTGGCGAGGGTGGTGAGGATCGGCGCGATGCGGCCCTTCGCGACGATCAGGCCGTTCGCGGTACCACAGAGCAACCCCGCGGCAAGCACGACGGCGATCCAGCCGAGACTCGCGGCCAGGCCCCCACCCGACGTCGCGGCCATGATCGCCACGCCCAGCCCGACCATGCCCCCGACCGACAGGTCGATGCCGCCGGTGAGCACCACCAGGCTCTGCCCGGCCGCCACCAGCACCAGCGGCAGCGCGGTGTTGAGCAGCGACAGGTAGTCGAACGAGGTCGGCAGGTGGCCGAGGCTCGTGGTGTAGACGACGAGGTAGGCCGTGAACGTCGCGGCGAGCACGGCGTAGCCGATGACCTTAGGCACTGCCGGCCTCCTTGTCGCTGATCGCGGCGGCCACGATCCGTTCGGCGTCGCCCACCGGCCCCGCCAGCTCGGCGGTCACCCGGCCCTCGCGCAGCACGAGGACCCGGTGGCAGAGGTGCGCGATCTCCTCGGTCTCGCTGGAGTACAGCAGGACGGCCATGCCGCGGGCGGCGAGCTCGGCGACGAGGACGTAGAAGTCGTGCTTCGTCGCCGCGTCGACGCCCCGCGTCACGTCGTACAGCAGCAGCACCCGCGCGTCGGTGAGCAGCCACCGCCCCATGAGGACCTTCTGCTGGTTGCCGCCCGACAGCGTGCCGACCGGCTGGCCGGCCGAGCGCAGCCGGACGCTGAGCCGCTCGATGATGTCGCGCACGGCCCGGGCCTCGGCGCCGCGGCGCACGAACCCGAGCGTCGCGCGGCGGTCGAGGGTGGCCAGGGCCAGGTTGTCCCGGATGGACAGCGGCAGCAGCAGCCCCTCGGCCTTGCGGTCCTCCGGCACGTACGCGATGCCGATCCCGGCCCGGATCGCGTGCCGCGGGTGGCGGATGGTGACCGGCTTCCCGGCCAACGCGACCTCGCCGGTGGTGGCCTTCCGCGCGCCGAAGAGCGTCAGGAACAGCTCCCGCTGCCCCTGGCCGGCGAGGCCGCCGATGCCGAGGATCTCGCCCTCCTGGAGGTCGAACGAGACACCGTCGAGGTTCTTGACGCAGAGCGCGGTCGGACCTTTGCGGATGGCGGTGATGTCGGGGTAGGTGCCGGCGATCGTCCGGCCGCTCATCAGCCGGACCGCCTCGGTCTCGCCGAGCCGCTCCCGGGTCGTCACGTGCGTGCCGTTGCGGAAGATGGTGACCCGGTCGGCGAGGGCCTCGATCTCCCGCCAGCGGTGCGAGGTGAACACCACGCAGCAGCCGTCGTCGCGCAGCCGCCGCATGTGGGCGGAGAGCCAGGCGACCTGCTGCTCGGCGAGCGCGGCGGTCGGCTCGTCGAGGATGAGCACCCGCGGCTCGGCGGCGAGGGCCCGGACCAGCTCCACGACCTGCCGCTGGGCGACCGACAGCGCGCGGGCCTCGGCGCCGGCCGGGATGCCCTCGGCGCCGAACCGTTCGAGGAGCGCTGCCGCCTCGGGCACCAGGCGGCGCCGGGCGACCAGCCCCGACCGGCCCCGCGGGGGCCGCTGCAGCAGCAGGTTCTCGGCCACCGTCAGGTCCGGCATGAGCGACAGCTCCTGGAACGCCGCCGCCAGCCGCCCGTCGACGCTGACCTCCCCGCGGTCGGGCCGGACCAGCCCGCACAGCACCTTGATCATCGTGCTCTTCCCGGCGCCGTTCTCCCCGGCGAGGGCGTGGATCTCGCCGGGGCGCGCCGCGAAGGACGCGCCCCGGAGAGCCTGGACCCCGCCGAACGCCCGGTCGACGCCCTCGGCCCGCACCGCGTCGGTGCGTTCGAGCGTGGCCACCTGGGTCGGATCCACCGTCAGGAACCCAGCTTCACGGAGAGGGTCTTGCCCGGGCACGGGGTGCCGTCGGTGGCCGCCTCCTGGCACAGCACCACGGTCGCGTTCGGCCCCGAGTCGGTGAAGTCGGCGAAGAAGCTGTCCGGCAGGTCCGGGAACACCGTCTCGCCGACCTTCACGGTGTCGGAGGTGACCATCGGGAACGGGATGGTGATGCTCTGCTTCGGGTGCTCGCCCTTGATGACCGCCCGCGCGAGCTCGAGGGAGATGACCGACAGGAACGGCGGCTGGCCGATCGACATGCCGTTGACCTTCGGCTGGGAGATGCCGGCCATGTACTTGCGGAAGCCGTTCTCCGCCTCGCCGCCCACGACGGGCACCTTGCGCCCGGCCTCGACGAACGCCTTGATCGCGCCGTCCGTGCCGCCCGACACCCACAGCCCGTCGACCTGGGGGAGGCTCGGCAGCTGGGCCGCCGTCTGGCGCTGCGCGGTCGCCGAGTCCCACATGCCGCTGTACGTGGCGACGACCTTGATGCCGGGGTTGGCCTCGAACACCTTCTTCGCCCCCGCGTTGCGGTCGTTGTCCGCCCCGGTCCCGGCCACGCCGGTGATCATGACGACGTTGCCCTGGCCCTTGAGCTGGTCGACGACGAACTGGGCGAGCTGCTCGCCGAACTTCACCTGGTCGGTGTTGACGGTCAGCCCGCACTTCGCGTCGACCGTGTTGTCGAACGAGACGACGACGATCCCGCGGTCGCAGGCCTGCTGCACGACGCCGTTGAGCCCGCTGGTCGACGCGGCGTTGATGACGATCCCGTCGACGCCCTGCGCGATGAGGTTGGAGATCTGCCGGGTCTGCGTCGCGACGTCGTTGCCGGCGTTGAAGACCGAGCACTCGACCTGGTCCACGTACGGCGGCATCGCACACGCCGCCTTGAACACGTTTTCCATCTCGACCCGCCAGCCGTTGCCGATGAACGAGTTGGAGAGGGCGATCTTCAGCTTGCCCTTGTCCGCGCCCTTCTCGGCGGCCGGCCCGTCGCTGCAGCCGGCGATCATGCCCGCGGCCAGCACGAGCGCTGTCGCGGCGGCGAGGAGGCGGGGGATCGGTTGTAGAATCATGGGGCTTTCACCTCAGGGTGGAGTGGGCCGCGAGTTGGCGCTCGCGGCCTCGGCGATCGATCACGGTTGGCGCCGCGATCGGTGGTCATGCCCGCATTTCGCTGTGTGCGGCAGGGCGGCCAGGGTCGTTGCGGCTCTGGCCGTTGCGTTCACGCCGGCTTCGGGCGGGTCCGGCGTGCTTCGTGCGGCGGTTCCGTAATTCGGGTCGTTCGTTCGCTCGGCTTTCTCGGCCGTTCTGTTTTCCTCAGCCGCTCGGCTGTCTCGTTCGCTCAGCCGCTCGGCGTTTCCTCGGCCGTTCCCGTTTCCACGGCCGTTCCGTGTCGTTGTCCTCGGCCGTTCGGCGTTCTCGGCCGTTCCGGTTCCTCGGCGCGTCCGCCCCGATCCACCATTTCTGATGCATCATTTTTGATGCATCGTTCCTGATGTATCGGAGCTGATGCGTCGCGGCGCCGCGTTGGCGCGCGGTGCCGTCGTGCTGCTGTGCTGCGGTGGCTCGGTCAGGCGGTGGGCAGCGGGAACCGGGTGGCGTCGCGCAGGACCGCGGCGGCGGCGCCGATGACGACGACCACCTCCTGGTCCAGCGCGCCGGCGACGACCGCGGGCACGGCCTCTCCGGCGTGGATCGCGCGGCGCATCATCGACTGGCGGAGCGGGTCGATGATGATCGCGCCGGCGGCGGCGAGGTTGCCGCCGAGCACGATGAGCTCGGGGTCGAGCAGGTTGTACATGTTGGCCATGGCCACGCCGATGTGCGTGCCGGCGTCGGCCAGGACCCGGCGGCAGCCGGCGTCGCCGTCGTGCGCCAGCCGGATGACCTCCTCGATGGAGGGGCGGCGCCGGTGGCTCTGCCAGAGCTGCCGGGTGATGGCGTCGGGGTTGGCGAGCGTGTTGAGGCAGCCGCGGCCGCCGCACTCGCACACGAGACCGTCCTCGTTGATCGTGGTGTGGCCGATCTCGCCGGCGGTACCGTTGGCGCCGACGTACAGCGCCCCGTTGAGCACGAAGCCGGCCCCGATGCCGGTGGCGGAGTAGATGTAGGCGTAGTCGCTCAGCCCGCGCGCCGCGCCCCAGGTGAGCTCGGCGAGCGCGGCCAGGTTGGCGTCGTTGTCGGCGAGCACCGGCAGGCGCAGCGCCTCGGCGGCCACGGCCCGGGCGTCGAGCCCGACCCACGGCTTGAGCGTGCAGGCCCGGCCGGTCAGCCCGGTCCGCCGCTGGATCGGCCCGGGCATGGCGACGCCGGCCCCGATGACCTGGCGCCGCTCGTACCCGGTCGCGGCGAGCAGCTTGTCGACGAGCGTGTCGACGACGCGCAGCGTCTCCGCGGGGGAGCCGGTGTCGTCGGCCGGCGCGGACTCGTGCACGAGCAGCTCGCGCGCGACGTTGCACACGGCGACCCGCACGATCCCGTTGGCGATCTCGACCCCGACGGCGGCGCCGAGCCGCCCGTTGAGCGCCACCAGCCCCGGCGGCCGCCCGGTGACCCGGTCCCGCCGCGGGCTGTCGGCCACCTCGACCACGGTGCCGGCGTCGAGCAGCTCGCCGACGACCCCGGCGACGGTCGAGCGCGACAGCCCGACCTCGGCGAGCGCACTGCGGCTCATCGCCCCGTGCTGCCGGAGGGCCTGCACGACCCGCGCGCGGTTGGCGGACCGCTGCGACGACTGAGACTCATGGATCGACATGGCACCGTTTCCGTCACTCCACGTCAAACTCCCTGCGCAGAGTATCGACGTTCACCACGATCCAGTCAATACTCGGAACAGAGAGCGCTTCCCAGCCACAACTTCTGCCTACTTCAACCAAAAAGGGGGGAGGCCCCAGCCACCCCGACCGGCCCGCTCGAGCGCAGCCTCATGATCATGGGAAACATCTGGTCGCCGTGGCAGCCAGATGTTTCCCACGATCATGGAGCGGCCGTGGCGGGCCTGGCTCATGATCGATGGCGCGTTCTGGTTGCCATGACAACCGGAACGCGCCATCGATCATGAGTGTGCTTGGGGCGGGCCAATCAGCGAGGTGTCGGGGCCACGCCCGTCGACTCGCGGACGACCAGGCGGCCCGGCTGGCGGATCACGCCGCCGTGGCGGTCGCCGTCCAGGGCCGCGAACAGGTGCTGGACCGCCGTCGCGCCCAGCTGCTCCAGGTTCAGGTCCACCGTCGTGAGCGGCGGGCGGCACTCGGCCGCGAAGACCTCCCAGTTGTCGTAGCCCACCACCGCCACGTCGTCGGGGACCGTGCGGCCGAGCTCGCGCAGCGCCTCCGTCACGCCCGCGGCGATCTGGTCGCTGCCGCAGAAGATGGCGTCCACGTCCGGGTGCGAGGCCATCAGGCGGGCCGTCGCGTGCCGGCCCCAGCGCTGCGACCACTGGCCGAAGAGCGGCTCGCCGACCAGGGGCAGGCCCACGTCGGACAGCACCGCGGTCAGGGCGGCGGCGCGGTCGCGGGCCGCCCGGTACGAGTGGTCGCCGGTGATGTGGGCGATCCGGCGGCGGCCCAGCGAGACCAGGTGCTCGGCGGCCAGGCGGGCGCCGCCCGCGTCGTCCGCGACGATCGACAGGTCGGCCGGGTCGTCGGACTCGCAGTAGGCGTACACGACCGGGACCGGGATGTCGCGGGTCAGCGACGGCCGCAGGTCGTTGGCGTCGCCCAGGATGATGAAGCCGTCGACCTGGCGGGCCAGCAGCGTGCGGATGTAGTGCTGGCGGCGGATCGCGTCGCCGCGCGCGTCGCACAGCAGGACGCTCATCTGCTCGTTGCCCAGCGCGTTCTCGGCGCCGAGCAGGACCGGGATCGCGAACCGGGCCGCCGACAGCTCGTCGGTCAGCAGGCCGATCGTGCGGGTGTTGCCCGAGATGAGGCCGCGGGCCAGCACGTTGGGCTGGAACGACAGCTCCTCGGCCGCCTGCTGCACCCGGCGGCGGGTCGCCGGCGCGACCTCGTCGCGCGCGTTGAGTGCCTTCGACGCGGTCGCCACCGACACGCCCGCCCGTTTGGCGACGTCGGTCAGCGTGACCTGCGCCCGTTTCCTGCCCACCGAAGCCACCCTGCCTCCGAAGCCCTTCTACCCTCCGAAAATATTTCGGCGAGCATAGCCGGACAGGCGCCACTGTCACAACGTGCACTCTCCAAGGGAAGAGACCGTTGACACACCGGTAACGGACGGCCATTATCTCCGAAAAGGTTTTCGAGTTTTTCGGAGAGGCGGTGGCGGTGACAGCCATCCGGGGACCAGTCGTGCCCTCACGCGGCGCGCTGCGGCCCGTCGGCCTGCACCAGGTGCGGATCACCGGCGGGTTCTGGGGGCAGCGCCAGGCGGTCATCGGCACCGCCACGATGGAGCACTCCCGCACGTGGCTGGACCGGCTGGGCTGGACGGGGAACTTCGTCGAGCCGATCAGCCCGGCGCGGCGCGGCCGGGAGTTCTCCGACTCCGAGGTCTACAAGCTGATGGAGGCGCTGTCCTGGGAGACCGGCCGGCCCGGCGGCACCTCGCACGCCGCGCAGCTGGCCGAGCTCACCGCGCTGGTCGCGGGTGCCCAGGCCGGCGACGGCTACCTGCACACGGCGTACGGCCGGCCCGGCCAGCCGCCGCGGTACGCGGACTTCAACTTCGGCCACGAGCTGTACTGCGTGGGGCACTTCCTGCAGGCCGCCGTCGCCGGGGCCCGCACCGGTGCCGCGCCGGACGAGCTGCTCGCCGTCGCCCGCCGGGCCGCTGACCACGTGTGCGTGCAGTTCGCGGACGAGGGCTTCTGCGGCCACCCCGAGGTCGAGACCGGCCTCGTGGAGCTGTTCCGGGTGACCGGCGACGAGCGGTACCTCGACCAGGCCCGCAAGTTCGTCGAGCGCCGCGGCCACCGCAGCCTCCCCGAGCACGAGTTCGGGTGGCGGTACTTCCAGGACGCGATCCCGGTCCGCGACGGCGAGGTCTTCCACGGCCACGCGGTGCGGGCCCTGTACCTGGCCGCCGGCGCGGTCGACGTCGCCGTGGAGACCGGCGACGACGACCTGCTCGCCGCGGTGGCCCGGCAGTTCGACCGCACCCTGGAGCGGCGCACCCACATCACCGGCGGCATGGGCTCGCGGCACCTCGACGAGAGCTACGGCGACGACTGGGCCCTGCCGCCCGACCGCGCCTACTCCGAGACCTGCGCCGGGGTCGCCACGATCATGCTGGCCCACCGGCTGCTGCTGGCCACCGGCGAGCCGCGCTACGGCGACATCGTCGAGCGGGTGCTGCACAACGTGGTCGCGACCGCGGTCGCCGACGACGGGCGGTCCTTCTTCTACGCCAACACCCTGCACCAGCGCGCCCAGACCGAGGTACTGCCGCTCGACCGCGAGCAGCTGCGCTTCGGCGGCGGGCCGCGGGCGCCGTGGTTCGAGGTGTCCTGCTGCCTCAACAACGTCGGCCGGCTCGTCGCCTCGCTCGGTACCTACCTGGTCACCGAGGACGACGGCGGGGTGCAGCTGCACCAGTACGCGCCGATGCGCATCGAGGCCGGCGGCATGGTGCTCGACGTCGACACCGCCTTCCCGGACTCCGGGGCCGTCACCGTCACCGTCGTCGAGGCGCCGCCGACGCCCCGCACGCTCACGCTGCGGATTCCGCACTGGGCGGGCGACCAGGGCACACAGACACATCAGATAACGACCACAGGCGAGATCCGCCTGGAGCTGAACATGCGTCCGCGCTGGACGTTCCCCGACCCGCGCGCGGACGCGCTGCGCGGGTGCGCCGCCGTCGAGGTCGGGCCGGTCGTCATGTGCGCCGAGTCCGTCGACCAGGAAGACGGCGTCACCCTCGACGAGCTGCGGGTCGACACATCCGTCGCACCCGAGGCCACGGCGGTGAAAGGCCGCCGGATCCTGCCCGTCGCCGGCGGCTGGCCGTACCGTGGCGAACCCCAGACCGCCGAACAGCCCGATCCCGTCGTGATCCCTCTCGTCCCCTACCACCGCTGGGCCCGCCGGGGCCCCTCGACGATGCGGATCTGGCTGCCCACCACCCCGTCCTGACCCGAACAAGGAGGTGACGCGATGCCACACCCCCGCTGGAGATCCAGACTGGCACTCGCGTTGACGACCGTCCTCACCGGATCGATCGCGGCCGTGACGCTACCCGCCACCCAGGCGTCCGCGGCCCAGACCATCGGATACCCCACGTTCAGCGGGCCCGCCGTCCCGCAGCCACCAGTGGGGCTCAGCACGGGCAACACCATGCAGGCCATCTACGACGCGGAGGCGGGTGGCACCGACTTCTGGATGGACCGGCTGCTCGCCCGGCCCGGCAACGACCCGGCGGGCACCTGGCTGATGAGCCGCGGGCGTGCGCTGTTCATGAAGACGCACACGCCCGGGACCCTAGGCTTCGCCGGCCAGGTCGCCTACTGGGAGAGCATCAGCAACGCGAACGCCTTCACGGTCACGGCCTCGCCCGGCACGTTCACCGAGCAGGTGAGCTCCCGCTGGCAGGCGCCCAGCCACTGGAAGAGCGTGCACACCAGCGGCAGCATCCGCATCGACCAGACGAAGTTCATCACCAACAACAACGTGGCGGTCGCCAACCTGGCGATCACCAACTCCGGCAGCGCGTCGGCGACGGTGACGCTGCGGGCGACGTCGCCCTACGCGACCAGCGGCAGCGGCAACGAGCTGACCGGCCAGGTCAACGTCAAGAACAACCTGACGACGCTGTACCCCAGGCTGTCCGGCGACGGCTTCACGGTCAGCAGCGGCGGGCTGAACCGCTCGATCACGATCGCCGCCGGCGCGACGGTCACGACCAAGGTGCTCATGGGTTTCGTCGCCAACGAGATCCCGGCGTCGCTCACCGAGTACAACACCTACAAGGGCTACACGGCGGCCACCGCGTTCGCCACCCACGTGCGCGACTACAACCGCTGGTGGGCGCAGAACGTGCCCTACCTCGACGTCCCCGAGCCGGCCATCAAGAAGGAGATCTACTACCGCTGGTGGCTCATGCGGTTCAACTTCCTCGACGCCGACATCCCCGGTCAGGACTTCCAGTTCCCGATCCCGGTCGAGGGCGCGCTGGGCTACAACAACGCCATCGTGCTCACCCAGCCGATGCACATCGACGACCTGAAGTACCTGCGCAACCCGGCCCTGTCCTACGGCTCGTGGGTGTCGGCCGGGCAGGTCTCCAAGGGCGGCCGGTTCATGGACAACCCGGGTGACCCGGAGAACTGGTCGAACAGCTACACGCAGTACATCGCCGAGGCGGCCTGGCGCAGCTACCAGATCCACGGCGGCCAGCCGGCGATCGCCGGGAACCTGGCCAAGTACGCCGAGGGCGACGTGAAGGGCCAGCTCTCCTACTACGACCACAACAACAACGGGCTCATCGAGTACGACTGGGGCGCGCTCACCGGCAACGACGCCGACGCCGTGTCGTTCCACTGGCGCTCCGGCAACCTCGACCGGGCCGAGTCCGCCTACGTCTACAGCGGCGCCCTCGCCGCAGCCCAGGCGTACGCGGCGATCGGCAACACCACCAAGGCCGCTGAGATGCAGGCGATCGCCGACCGGATCCGCAACGGCATCGTCACGTACCTCTGGGACTCCACGAACAAGCTCATCGAGCACCGGCACGTCAGCACGAACACGCTGGTGCCGTGGAAAGAGATCAACAACTACTACCCGTACTCGGTCGGCGCGATGCCCAACACCGACGAGTACCGGCAGGCGCTGCGCCTGTTCGCCGACCCGGCCGAGTACCCGGTGTTCCCGTTCTTCACGGCCAACCAGAAGGACAAGGCGGCGGCCGCCGCGGCCGGCCAGCCCGGCAGCAACAACTTCTCGACCATCAACTCCACCGTGCAGTTCCGGCTCTACTCGTCGGTGCTGCGCAACTACCCGAACCAGTGGATGACGGTCGAGGACTACAAGAAGCTGCTGTACTGGAACGCCTGGGCGCAGTACATCGGCGGCAACACCCAGTGGCCCGACGCGAACGAGTTCTGGGCCGACTGGAACAACGGCACCAAGACGATCGACTACCGCTCCTGGATCCACCACAACATCCTCGGCAGCAACAACTGGACCGTCATCGAGGACGTGATGGGCCTGCGGCCGCGCAGCGACAAGCAGGTGGAGCTCAGCCCGCTGAACATCGGCTGGCCGAACTTCGCGGCGAACAACCTGCGATACCGCAACGCCGACCTGAGCATCATCTGGGACGACCCGGCCGACGGCGTCGTCAAGTACAGCGGCGTCCCGCAGGGCTACTCGATCTACATCAACGGCACCCGGGTCGCCACCATCGACCGCCTGGCGCCGATGACCTGGAACCCGGACACCGGCGCGGTCACCACCACGGGGACCGTCCTGTTCAGCGCGGCCTACTCGGGCCTGCAGTCGCCGGCCCAGGTGACGCAGAACAGCGCCCAGATGGTCGACATGTTCAACAAGGCCGGCGTCGACCTGACCGCGAACCTCACCAACTACGCGCAGGGAGTGTCCACCACGGCGTCCTACACCGCCTCGGGCACCGCCGGCGCCAACGCGGTCGACGGGTTCCCGATCAACGAGCCGATCTGGGGCACCTACGGCTCGCCGAACGCCACCGACTGGCTCGAGCTCAACCTCGGCCAGGCGCGGACGGTCGACGAGGTGCGGCTGTGGTTCCGCAACGACCGGGCCACCAACCGGTACCGCCAGCCCGGCTCGTACCAGATCCAGTACTACAACGGCAGCGCCTGGGTGAACGCGGCGTCGCAGGTCAAGACGCCGACCAGCCCGCAGGCCAACTACAACGTGGTCAGGTTCACCGCGGTCAACACGACCCGGCTGCGGGTGCAGGTCACCCACGCCTCCGGGTTCAAGACCGGCCTCACCGAGGTCAAGGTGTACAACCGCGGCGGCACGAGCGAGCCACCGCCGACCGGCGGCGGCAACCTCGCCACGAGCGCCACGCCGACCGCGTCGTACACCTCGCAGTGGGAGTCCGTGGCGGCGCTCAACGACGGCATCGACCCGCCGTCGTCGAACGACACGGTCAACCCGCGGTGGGGGACCTGGCCCAACACCGGCGAGCAGTGGGGCCTGCTGACCTGGTCGTCCGCGCAGACGCTGAGCAGTGCCGACGTGTACTTCTTCGACGACAACGGCGGCGTGCGGCTGCCGGCGTCCTGGAAGCTGCAGTACTGGAACGGCACCGCCTACGTCGACGTGGCCGGGGCCTCCGGGTACCCGACGGCGATCAACCAGTACAACCACGTCACCTTCACACCGGTGAGCACCACCCGGCTGCGCGTGCTGCTGCAGAGCGGCACACAGTCGGTGGGGCTGCTCGAAGTGAAGGCGTTCTGAGGCCAGGAGCCGAAGGCCCCGGCCCAGGAGGAAGGGACTGCTAGCGCATGACAGGGGTGCGGAGGCCGCCGGCGATGCGGGACGTGGCCAACCTCGCCGGGGTCTCCCACCAGACCGTGTCGCGGGTGGTCAACGACCATCCCAACGTACGGTCCGAGACCCGGGAACGGGTCCTGGCGGCGATGCGGCAGCTGGACTACCAGCCCAACGCCGCCGCCAGGACCCTGGCGACCAACCGGTCCCAGACGATCGGGCTGGTCACGTTCGACACGACCCTCTTCGGGCCGTCGTTCATGGTGCACGCCATCGAACGGGCGGCCCGGGAGGCCGGTTTCTTCGTCAGCATCGCGAGCGCCCGGGAGCTGGACGTGGCATCGGTTCGGGAGGCGATCCGCCGCCTGCGCGAGCAGTCGGTCGAGGGCATCGTCACGCTCGCGCCGGTCGCGGCCGCCTGGACCGCGCTCGGCCAGGTCCCCCTCGACGTCCCCATCGTCGCCGTCGGCCTCCTGAGCGGCTCGGGCGGCGACACCCACCCGGAGGTGCCGATGGTCGCGGTCGACAACGCCGCCGGCGCCGCCCTGGCCACCCGGCACCTGATCGAGCTCGGCCACCCGACCGTGCACCACGTCGCCGGCCCGGCCGACTGGCCCGAGGCGCGGGAGCGGGAGGCGGGCTGGCGGGCGGCGCTGGAGGACGCCGGCCGGCCCGTGCCGCGGCCGCTGCCGGGCGACTGGAGCGCGCAGTCCGGGCACGCCGCCGGCATCCGGCTGGCCGCCGACCCGTCGGTCACCGCCGTGTTCTGCGGCAACGACCAGATGGCCATCGGTGTACTGCGGGCGCTGCACGAGGCCGGCCGGATCGTGCCGCGGGACGTCAGCGTGGTCGGTTTCGACGACGTGCCCGAGGCCCCGTACCTGCAACCACCGCTCACCACCGTCCGGCAGGACTTCGCCGAGCTCGGCCGCGACAGCCTGAACCTGCTGGTCACCCAGATCTCGACGGGCGTGCGCCGCGCCGGCACCCACCGGTCGGCGCCCAGCCTCGTCGTGCGCCACAGCACCAAAGGTCTTGCGCAATGAGAACGCTCACAAGCATCGTGTGTCATCTGGGAAGGGATGAAGGACTTGAAACGCTGGATCGGTAGCACTGTCGCTGCCTTACTCGTCGTGAGCGCAGCCGCCTGCGGCGACGACACCCCCTCCGCGCCCGCGTCCCCCGACAGCGGCGCGACCATCACGCTCTGGACGCGGGCCGCCACCGAGTCCATCTCGAAGGCGTACGCCGCGGCCTACAACGCCACGCACAAGAACAAGGTGGAGGTCACGGCGTACCCCAACGAGGAGTACCCGGCCAAGCTCGCCTCCGCCGCCGGCGCGAAGGCGCTGCCCGACCTGTTCGCCTCCGACGTCGTGTTCGCACCCCAGTACGCGTCGCAGGGCCTCTGGCTGGACATCACCGACAAGTTCGGCGCGCTCGCCGTCAAGGACAAGGTCGCCCCGGCCCACGTCCGCAACGGCACCTGGAAGGGCAAGAACTACGCGGTACCGCACACGATCGACATGTCGGTCATGCTGTACAACAAGGACCTGTTCAAGCAGGCGGGCCTCGACCCGGAGAAGGCGCCGACCAACCTGACCGAGTTCGCCGCCGCGGCCCGCGCGGTCGACAAGCTCGGCGGCGACATCAACGGCACCTACTTCGGCGGCAACTGCGGCGGCTGCAACGTCTTCACCCTGTGGCCGTCGGTGTGGGCGGCCGGCGGTGACGTCATGAACGAGGACGGCACCGAGAGCAAGATCAACGGCAAGGAGATGTCGGACGTCTTCGCGCTGTACCGCAAGCTCTACGAGGAGGGCGTCGCGGCCCCGGCGTCGAAGGACGAGGCCGGCCCGACCTGGCTCGGCGCACTGCAGAGCGGCAAGATCGGTATCGCGCCGGCGCCGTCGGCGTGGCTCGGCCTCATCGAGGAGAAGGCCACCTTCAAGCTCGGCGTGGCCCCGATCAGCGGCATGAACGGCGGCGAGTCCACCTTCGTCGGCGGCGACTCGATCGGCATCGGCGCGACCAGCAAGCACGCCACCGAGGCCTGGGACTTCCTGGCCTGGACCCTCGGCGACGAGGCTCAGGTCGAGGTCGTGGCCAAGGGCAAGGGCGTGCCGGTGCGCACGGACCTGGCCGAGAACAAGTACTCCTCGTCCGACCCGCGCGTGGTAAAGATCAACAGCCTGATGGGCAAGGGCAAGACGCCCTACGCCAAGAACTTCAACGCCACCTACAACGACCCGCAGAGCCCCTGGGTCACCGCCTTCCGCGGCGCCCTGTTCGGCGACGCCAAGAAGTCCCTGGACGACGGCGCCACGGCACTGACGGCGTCCCTGAAGAAGTAGCCACCGGCAACGGCCCGCCCCCGAGCCTGGGGGCGGGCCGGACCGGGAACGCCCCCGCTCGCGGGCGCCACCGACCGAACGCAACCCAGACCATGATCACGAAGACTTCCACCAGCCATAGGTGCCGAAACCCTTCGCGATCACACGGCCCCGGCCGCGGGGCACGGACCCGTCCGCCTCGCCAGGGGCGGGCCGAGCCCCAACCGTCCGCCCCTGCCCGGGGTGGGCCTGAGCCCGACGACTGTCCGCCTCGCGAGGGGCGGGCCGAGCCCGAAGCGTCCGCCCCGCACCACGCGGGGGGCGGGCGCCCAACCCACCGGAGCATCCGCCCCCGCCCCAGGGAGCGAGCCCCCGACCGGAGCGAAGATGACCTTGCTGGCCCCCGCCAAGCCGCCCGTTCTGCCGGCGGCACCCGCCCGGAGACGCCGCGACACGAGACGGTGGATCGGTGCCCTCTACGCCGCGCCGACGGCGTTCGTGGTCGGCATGTTCTTCGTCGTCCCGCTGGGCCTCGTGGCCTGGATGTCGCTGCACCACTGGCCGCTGCTCGGCCCGCCCGAGCTGAACGCGCCGGAGAACTACGCCGCCCTCTCCGACGACGACCTGCTCGCGACGGCCGCGTGGTTCACCCTGAAGTACACCGTCGTCGTCACCGTCCTGTTGTTCGCGCTCTCATTCGGCCTCGCGCTCGTCGTGCAGCACCGCTCGCGCGGTGTAGGCCTGCTGCGCACCGCGTTCTTCCTGCCCGCCGCGGTCGGCTTCGCGAGCGCCTCGCTGCTGTTCCTGGGCATGCTCAGCGACGAGATCGGCCCGGTGAACCGGATCCTCGAGGCGGTCGGCCTCCTCGACGGCTACGTGTCGTGGACGAGCGGCAGCCCGAACACGGCGCTCGGCTCGGCCGTGGGTCTCGTGCTGTGGCGCTTCGCCGGCTTCAACATGCTGATCCTCCTGACGGGCCTGCAGGCGATCCCGGTCGACGTCTACGAGGCGGCCCGCCTCGACGGCGCCACCTCCTGGCAGATCTTCCGACGCATCACGGTACCGCTGATGCGTACCACCATCGCCCTCGTGCTGACGCTCATGGTCACCGGCTCGCTGCTCGCCTTCGACCAGTTCTGGATCCTCACCCGCGGCGGCCCGGACAACAGCACCACCTCGCTCGTCATGGTCATCTATCGCGAGGCATTCATCGAGCTCGACCTCGGCTCGGCCGCGGCGATCTCCGTGGTACTCCTCGGCGTCCTCATCGTCTTCAACGTGGTGCAGCTCGGCATGCTCCGCAGGAAGGGCTGACAGCATGAAGAAGCTCACCGCGGCGGCCCTCGCCATCCTGTTCCTGTTCCCCCTGCTCTGGAGCGCCTGGGCGTCGTTCCGCACCCCCACGGGCTTCAGCCTGGAGAACTACTCGCGGCTGTTCACCTCCGACAACGGCATCCGCTTCGAGCACGTGTTCAACAGCGTCGCGGTCTCGGTGCTCACCGTCGGCGGCACGCTCGTCATCGCCACCCTGGGCGGCTACGCCTTCGGCCGCTTCCAGTTCCCCGGCAAGAACGCCCTGTTCCTGCTGACCCTGGCGATCCTCATGGTGCCCTACGCGACGATCCTCATCGCGCTGTACGTGCTGCTGGGCTGGATCGGCCTCGAGGACTCCCTCGTCGGGCTCAGCGCCGTGCTCATCATGTTCCAGCTGCCGTTCTCCATCTTCATGATGCGCAACTCCTTCGAGGCGATCCCGAAGGAGCTGGAGGAGCAGGCGCTCATCGACGGCTGTGGAAGCTTCGGCATCCTGACCCGGGTGATGCTGCACGCGGTGCGCCCGGGGCTGGTCACGGTCGGGCTGTTCGCGTTCCTGACCTCGTGGAGCGAGTTCTTCGCCCCGCTCATCCTGCTCAACTCGACCGACAAGTTCACCATGATGCTCGCCGTGGTGAACATGCGCACCGCCTCGTTCGGCGCCATCGACTACGCCGCGCTGGAGGCCGGCGTGACCTTCATGGCGGTGCCCTGCCTGTTGCTGTTCCTGTTCCTCCAGCGCAGCTACGTCCGCGGCTTCATGTCGGGCGCCCTGCGCGGATAAACGAACACGGCACGGACCGGACCGCCCACGGACGGGCGGTCCGGGGACACCCCTTTGCCCTGGGAGGAACCATGCCCGTCTCGCGTCGAACGCTCATCAAGAGCAGCGCCGCCGCGGTCGGAGCCACGACGCTCGTCGAGCTGGGAACGACGGCGGCTGCCACCGCCGCCCGGCCCGACACCGGCGTCTCGCTCTACGCCTTCCCGCTCTCCGCCGTCGCACTGCTGAGCAGCCCGTTCACCGCCAACACCGCCCGCACCCAGTCCTACCTGCTGTTCCTCGACAACGACCGGATGCTGCACACGTTCCGGCTCAACGTCGGGCTGTCGTCGTCGGCCACCGCGTGCGGCGGCTGGGAGTCGCCGACCACCGAGCTGCGCGGGCACTCGATGGGCCACCTGCTCTCCGCCCTCGCGCAGGCCTACGCGAGCACCGGCAACACCGCGTTCAAGACCAAGGGCGACGCGCTGGTCACCGTCCTCGCCCAGTGCCAGGCCCGGGCCGCTACCGCGGGCTTCAACACCGGCTACCTCAGCGCCTTCCCGGAGAGCTTCATCGACCGGGTCGAAGCGCGCCAGTCGGTCTGGGCGCCGTACTACACCCTGCACAAGATCATGGCCGGGCTGCTCGACATGCACCTGCTGGCCGGCAACGCGCAGGCGCTCACCGTGCTCACCGGCATGGCGTCGTGGGTGAAGTTCCGCAACGACCGGCTGACCCAGACCCAGCGTCAGAACATGCTCGACACCGAGTTCGGAGGCATGAACGAGGTACTGACGAATCTCTATCAGCTGACCGGCACCGCCGCGCACCTGGCCGCCGCGCAGCAGTTCGACCACGCCGAGATCTTCGACCCGCTCGCGGCGAACACCGACGCGCTGAACAACTACCACGCCAACACCCAGATCCCGAAGGTCGTCGGGGCGATCCGGGAGTACCACGCGACCGGCACCACCCGGTACCGGGACATCGCGGTGAACTTCTGGGACATCGTCGTCGGGCACCACACGTACGCGATCGGCGGCAACTCCAACGGCGAGTACTTCAAGGCGCCGGACCGCATCGCGAGCGAGCTGTCCGACACCACCGCCGAGTGCTGCAACTCCTACAACATGCTCAAGCTCACCCGGCTGCTGTTCATGACCGACCCGTCGCGCGCCGACTACATGGACTACTACGAGAAGGCGCTCTACAACCACATCCTCGCCTCGCAGGACCCGAACTCGTCGCACGGCTTCCAGTGCTACTACGTGCCGCTGCGGGCGGGCGGCATCAAGACGTACAGCAACGACTACAACAGCTTCGTCTGCTGCCACGGCACCGGCATGGAGAGCAACACGAAGTACGGCGACACCATCTACCTCCACGACAACGCGAGCACCCTGTACGTCAACCTGTTCGTCCCGTCGGTGCTCACCTGGTCGGCCCGCGGCGTCACGGTCCGCCAGGAGACGAGCTTCCCCGAGGGCGGCTCGACCCGGCTCACCGTCACCGGCGCCGGCGCGTTCACCATGCGCATCCGGATCCCGGCGTGGGCGACCGGCGCGGCGATCACCGTCAACGGCGCCGCGCAGGCCGCCCCGGCCCCCGGCGCCTACGCCACGCTCAACCGCACCTGGGCGTCCGGCGACGTCGTCGAGGTGACGCTGCCGATGGCGCTGACCCGCGAGTCGACCAACGACAACAGCACCGTGCAGGCGGTGAAGGTCGGCCCGATCGTCCTGGCCGGGCTGTACGGGACCCAGAACCTGTCGGCGCTGCCGGCGCTCAACCCGTCGTCGCTCACCGCGACGTCGACGCCGCTGCAGTACACCGCCGGCGGGGTCACGCTCGCGCCGTTCTACAAGGTGCACGGCCAGCGGTACTCCGTCTACTGGTCGGTGACGACGACCCAGCCCCTGCCGCAGTTCGTCGCCCACTACCAGTTCGACAGCGCGTACACCGACGCCACCGGCAACGGCAGGACGGCGACCGGCGTCAACACGTCGTTCGTCGCCGGTCGCACCGGCAACGCGGTGAACCTCAACGGCACGAACGGCTACGTCGCGCTGCCCACCGGCATCCTCAACGGCGCGACCAACTTCTCGATCGCGCTGTGGGTGCGCATCGACACGCTCACCACCTGGTCGCGGGTCTTCGACTTCGGCTCGGGCAGCGGCGTGAACATGTTCCTCACCCCGCGCTCCAGCGCGGGCACGGCCCGGTTCGCCATCACGTCGTCGGGCTCCGGCGGCGAGCAGCGCATCGAGGCGCCGGCGGCGCTGCCGGTCGGGGCGTGGACGCACGTCGCGGTCACCCGCAGCGGCAACCTCGGCATCCTGTACGTCAACGGGGCGGAGGTCGCCCGCAACACCGGCCTCACGCTCAGCCCGTCCAGCCTGGGCGCGACCACGCAGAACTGGTTCGGCCGCTCGCAGTACGCCGACCCGTACCTCGACGGCGCGATCGACAGCGCCCGGCTCTACAGCCGGGCCCTGACCGCTGCGGAGGTGGCGTCGTTCTCGTCAAGCGGAAGCTGACGCCTCCAGGCTCGCCCTGACCTCCTTCAGGGCGCGCCGGGTCGCCGCGTCGACGGTGGGGAACTGCGCGCCGATGCCGATCAGGGCATCGGCGATCACCGCCGCCGCGGCGAGCCGGGCGAACCACTTCCGGTCGGCCGGGATCACGTACCACGGCGCCCACGGCGTGCTGGTGTGCGTCAGCATGTCGCCGTACGCGGCCTGGTAGTCGTCCCACCGCTTGCGCTCCTGGATGTCGCTCATCGAGAACTTCCAGTTCTTGTCCGGCCGGTCGATCCGCTGGAGCAGGCGCTGGCGCTGCTCCTCCTTCGACACGTTGAGGAACAGCTTGACGATCCGGAAGCCGTTGCCGACGAGGTGCCGCTCCCAGGCGTTGATCTCGCGGTACCGCCGCCGCCACATGTTGCCCTGCCGCGCCGACGGCGGGATGCGCTGGCGGTCGAGCAGGTCCGGGTGCACCCTGACGACCAGGACCTCCTCGTAGTGCGACCGGTTGAAGATGGCGATCTCGCCACGGGCGGGCAGATGATCGGAGTACCGCCACAGGTAGTCGTGGTCGAGCTCCTCGGCCGACGGCTGCTTGAAGCTGTGGACGTGCACACCCTGCGGGTTGACCCCGCTCATGACGTGCCGGATCGTGCCGTCCTTGCCGGCCGCGTCGGGCGCCTGGAGCACCACCAGCAGCCCGTGCGTCCGCTGGGCCGCGAGCCTGGCCTGCTGGTCGGCGAGCAGCTCGACCCCGCGCTGCAGGATCTCGGCCCCGTCCTTCTTGCGCGCGAGCCGCGCCTTGTACCGCGGGTCGAAGTCCTTCGGCAGCCGCACCCGCGTGTCGGGCGGCACCCGCAGCGGGGCGATCACGTCCCGAATCCGCCGCGCCATCTGGTCAGCCATCGGCCGTCGATACCCGTCCGGCCCCGGTCCACCCGCACCGGCCGTGACCTCACCCGTCCGCTACCACCGGGGCGACGCGGCCGGACCGAGGGTGCCGTACAGCAGCCGGCGCATCGCCGGCCGCCGGGGTCAGGCCACCACGCGGTAGTGCGTGACGACCCGCCGGTCGGGCATGAGCAGGTGGAACGCCAGCATCGGGGGCAGGTCGAGGTCGACGACGGCGTCGCTCTCGAACGGCAGCATGAGCGTCGACACCACGCCCGGGCCGACCAGGACCGGCCGCCCGGCGAGGGTGGTGGCGGCCGGCGTGTGTGCGTGCCCGCACAGCAGGGCCACCACGTTCGGGTGCCGCGCGACGAGCTCGGCCAGCCGGTCCGCGCCGAACTGCCGGATCCCGTCGGCCGCCGGTGCGCCGAGCTCGACGGGCGGATGATGGAAGCACACGAACGCCGGCCGGTCGGCCGCGGCGGTCAGCTCCGCGTCGAGCCACCGCAGCGTCTCGTCGCCGAGCCACCCGTCGTCGCGTCCGGGAATGCTGGAGTCGCACAGCGCGAACAGGGCCCCGCCGATGACCCGCGCCTGGTTGACCGGTCCGTCGGACCGGGCCTCACCCAGCAGCCCGGCGCGGAACGCGGCCCGCACGTCGTGGTTGCCCGGGCAGAGCAGGACCGGCACCGGCAGGTCGACGAGCTCGCGGACTTGCGCGTACTCGGCGTCGAGGCCGTGGTCGGCGACGTCCCCGGTGACGACCACGACGTCGACCGCCCGCGGCAGCCGCGCGACGTACTGCAGGACCCGTCGCGCCCGCTCGACGCTGCGCTCGCCGTCGTCGATGTGGATGTCACTGACGTGCGCGATGACCACCATGTCCGCACGGTAGCCCGGGGCGGGCCGGCGCGTGGAGAGCCACCGGCCGGCCCGTGGCCCGGGGTCAGGTGCGGGTCGCGGCGATGACCTCGGTCAGGACCGTGTGCAGGTGCTGGAGGTCCTCCAGGGGCATGCCCAGGCGGTCGACCACCGCGGCCGGGATCTTCTCGGCCTCCGCGCGCAGGGCGCGGCCGGCGTCGGTGAGGGTCACGGCCAGGGCGCGCTCGTCGGTGCGGGAGCGCTCGCGGGTCACGTAGCCCGCCGACTCCAGGCGCTTCAGCAGCGGGGACAGCGTGCCCGGGTCCAGCTGCAGCAGGCGGCTCAGGTCGGTCACCGACAGCGGGGCGTGCTGCCACAGCGCGAGCATCACGAGGTACTGCGGATGGGTCAGTCCCATCGGCTCCAGCAGCGGCCGGTAGACGCCGATCACGCTCCGCGCCGCCACCGCGAGCGCGAAGCACACCTGGCGCTCCAGTGCGAGCGGGTCGGGAACCGGGTCTGCGGCCTGCGTCACGACCACCATCATGCCCTGTTCCAAACCGGCACCCCCGTGGCAGACTCTTGGTACACAAATAATTTGTACACCAAGGATGGCGTGATGGCGAAGCGTGACCGGATCGGCAACTTCCTGTTCAAGATCTTTGGGCCGGCGACCGTCGAAGGTGCGATGCAGGGGTGGAGCCCCGAGGCCAAGGCGCAGTGGAAGCGGCTGCAGGAGGCCGCCCGCGAGAAGGAGAAGTAGCCCGTATCCCAGATCTGGGATAGTGTCCCGGATATGGGAACCACCGAGCTGGAGCAGCGGCTGGCCGGGCGGCTCGCCGAGCTGCGCACCGAGCGCGGGTGGTCGCTCGACGACCTCGCGCAGCGCGCCGACGTGAGCCGCTCCACCCTGTCCCGCCTCGAGCGCGGCGAGATCAGCCCCACCGCGTCGTTGCTCAACAAGCTCTGCGCGGCGTACGGCCGCACCCTGTCCCGGCTGCTCGCCGAGGTCGAGCCCGAGCCGCCGCAGCTGGTGCCGGCCGACCGGCAGCCGGTCTGGGAGGACCACGCCTCCGGCTTCGTGCGGCGCTCCGTCTCCCCGCCGCACCCGGGGCTGCGCGGCGAGGTGATCGAGGGCACGCTGCGGCCGGGCGCCGACATCGCGTACGACGTGCCGCCCGTCGCCGGCCTCGAGCACCACCTCTGGATGCTCGGCGGCGCCCTCAGCCTCACGGTCGGCGACACCGAGCACCGCCTGACGAACGGCGACTGCCTGCGCTACCGGCTCTGGGGCCGTTCGAGATTCCAGTGCCCGGGGCCGGAGGCCGCCCGGTACGTCCTGCTCATCGTGCTGCCGTAGGGAGTCCGCATGATCCGGAAGCTGACCGTCGACACATACTCCGAAAGCACAGATCAACTCGGCAGCCTGCTCGCCGACGCCGTCGCCGGCGGCGCCTCGCTCGGGTTCCGCGACCCGTTCGGCCCCGAACAGGCCGCCGGCTGGTGGCGGTCCCGGCAGCCCGCGGTGGCCGACGGCAGCCTCACTGTCTGGGCGGCGCACGCCCCGGCCGGCGTCGTCGGCACGGTCACCCTCGCGGCCGAGCCGAAGCCCAACGGCCGGCACCGCGGCGAGGTCGTCAAGCTCATCGTGCACAGCGCCGCCCGCGGCCGCGGGCTGGGCCGGGAGCTGCTGGAGACCGCCGAGCGGGCCGCCGCCGAGCGGGGCATCAGCCTGCTGCTGCTCGACACCGCGACCGGCAGCCCGGCCGAGCGGCTGTACGAGACGGCCGGCTGGACGCGGTACGGCATCGTCCCGGACTATGCCGCGAACCCGGCCGGGGTGCTGGAGGACTGCACCTTCTTCTACAAAAGGCTTCCACAAACGGCTTGACGCCCGTGTTTGACTGCCAGGAGACGCCAGGAAAGGAGCCCGTCATGCGAGCAGCGTTCATGTCCACCCACCCGACCCGCGGACCAAGGGACATGACGCTTGTCATCACGCATCCTCAACCTCGGCATCCTGGCGCACGTCGACGCCGGTAAGACCAGCCTCACCGAGCGGCTCCTGCACGCCGCCGGCGTCATCGACGAGCTCGGCAGCGTCGACGACGGCAGCACCCAGACCGACTCGCTCGACCTGGAGCGGCGCCGGGGCATCACCATCCGCTCCGCCGTCGTCTCGTTCGCGATCGACGACGTCACCGTGAACCTCATCGACACGCCCGGCCACCCCGACTTCATCGCGGAGGTGGAGCGGGTCCTCGGTGTGCTCGACGGCGCCGTGCTCGTCGTCTCCGCCGTCGAGGGCGTGCAGGCGCAGACCCGCATCCTGCTGCGCACGCTGCGCCGGCTGCGGATCCCGACGATCGTCTTCATCAACAAGACCGACCGGCGCGGCGCCGATCCCGAGCGGGTGCTCGGCGAGCTGCCGGTGCCGCTCGCGCCGGCCTGGAAGGACGTCGTCGAGGTCCTCGCCGACCACGACGACGAGCTGCTCTCGGCCTTCGTCGAGGGCCGCCCGGTGCCCGCCGCGCAGATCCGGTCCCGGCTCGCCCGGCAGACGCGGTCGATGCAGCTGCACCCGGTGTACCAGGGAAGCGCCATCACCGGCGAGGGCATCCCCGCGCTCACCGCCGCCATCCGCGACTGCCTGCCCACAGTGGACGGTGACCCGGGAGGGCCGGTGTCGGGCACGGTGTTCAAGGTGGAGCGCGGGCCGGCGGGGGAGAAGGTCGCGTACGTGCGCATGTTCTCCGGCACCCTCCACGTCCGCGACCGCCTCATGGGCGACGACAAGGTCACCGCCGTCGGCGTGTTCGAGTCCGGCACCGTCGTGCGCCGCGACGCCGTCACCGCCGGGCGGATCGGCAAGCTGTGGGGCCTCGCGTCGGTGCGGGTCGGCGACCCGGTCGGCGCACCGCCCCCGGGCACCGGCCGGCAGTTCGCGCCGCCGACGCTGGAGAGCATCGTGGTGCCCGCCGACCCCGCCGAGCGCGGCGCCCTGCACACGGCCCTCACCCGGCTCGCCGAGCAGGACCCGCTCATCGACCTGCGGGCCGAGGACCTGCGCGTCTCGCTCTACGGCGAGGTCCAGAAGGAGGTCGTCGAGGCCACCCTGCGCGACGAGTACGGCCTCGCCGTCACCTTCCGCGAGAGCATCACGATCTGCGTCGAGCGCCCGGCCGGCAGCGGTGCCGCCGTCGAGCACATCGGTGCCGCCCCGTTCCTGGCCACGGTGGGGCTGCGGGTCGACCCGGCGCCGCCCGGCTCCGGCGTGGCGTTCCGGCTGGAGGTCGAGCGCGGCTCGATGCCCGCGGCCTTCTTCACGGCCGTCGAGGACACGGTGCGCGAGACGCTGCGGGCCGGCCTGCACGGCTGGCGCACCACCGACTGCATGGTCACCATGACCCACTCCGGCTACTGGCCCCGGCAGAGCCACGCCCACGGCACCTTCGACAAGAGCATGTCGAGCACGGCCGGGGACTTCCGCAACCTCACGCCGCTGGTCCTCATGGACGCGCTGCGTGCCGCCGGCACCACCGTGCTCGAGCCGGTCCACCGGTTCCGGCTGGAGTTCCCGGCGGAGCTTTCCGGTGTCGTACTGCAGGCGCTCGGCCGCCACCGCGCCGTGCCGCTGCTGAGCCTGCCCGGACGACTGGAGGGTGACGTGCCGGCCGCCGACGTGGACGGGCTGCAGCGGACGCTGCCCGGCCTGACCCGCGGCGAGGGCGTCCTGGAGTACGACTTCGACCGCTACGAGCCGGTGCACGGCCCGGTCCCCGACCGCCCGCGCACCGGCCCCGACCCGCGGGACCGCAAGGAGTACCTCCTTCAGGTGGTCCGCCGCACCCCCGCCGGCTGACGCGGGCGCAGCGGGGCCAGGCCGCCGAGCAGCAGCACCGCCGCGAGCGGGATGAAGTCGAGGTCGACCGCGATCGCCACGAACCCGGCGAACACCAGCGCCGGGCTCCACACCGGCAGCCGCCCGGCCCGGACCAGCAGCACGAGCAGGATCAGCACGCCGACCTGGAACAGCGCCGGCCCGGCGAGCTCCAGCGGGCCGGGCAGCGGGAACGCGTCGGCGAAGGCGGGGGACAGGTCGCCGGTGATGACGACCAGGAAGCAGGCCGCGCCGAACACCCCGAACGCGGCGGCGACGTTGGCCAGCCAGCGCTGCCCGAACGTGCGCACCGGCACCATCCGCCGCACCCCGACGGTGAGCGCGCCGAGCAGCAGGAACGCGACGAAGAACAGCGCGTGGCCGGCGTTCCACAGCAGGCCGCCCTTGTCGTGGTGCCCGTCGGCGCCGTCGAGCAGCCGCAGCGAGCCGTAGAGGAAGAGCAGGACGGGCGCGCCGATGGCCGCGGCCCGCACGAGTGGCGAAGGCGTCATACGAGCAGCCTCGTCCGCCCGGCCGAGAG
This sequence comes from Dactylosporangium sp. NPDC005572, assembly GCF_040605515.1. Lineage (NCBI taxonomy): Bacteria > Bacillati > Actinomycetota > Actinomycetes > Micromonosporales > Micromonosporaceae > Dactylosporangium > Dactylosporangium sp. NPDC005572. The sequence continues at coordinate 36,420 of NZ_JBEXCY010000024.1, forward strand.
GGACATCCGGGTCGCACCCCGGACAACTCCCCGGACGCACCCGTAAGGTTCGATGGCATGACGTACGACACCTGGGAGGCCGGCGACGCCTACGACGCGTACGTCGGCCGCTGGAGCCGCCGCGTGGCGGCCGCGTTCCTGTCCCGGCTGGCCCGCCCGGCCGGCGGCCGGTGGCTCGACGTCGGCTGCGGCACCGGCGCGCTGTCCGCCGCAATACCGGCTCCAGCGCTGTTGACCGGCGTGGACCGCTCGCCGGGCTTCGTCCGCGCCGCCCGCGCCGCCGTCCCGCACGCCTCGTTCACGGTGGCCGACGCCCGCGACCTGCCGTTCCCCGCCGGCTGCTTCGACACCGCGGTCAGCGGCCTGGCCCTGAACTTCGTCCCCGGCCCGGCCGCCCGGCCGGTCGGCGAGCTGGCCCGGGTCACCGCCCCCGGCGGCACGGTCGCGGCCTACGTCTGGGACTACGCCGGGGGCATGGAGATGATGCGGCGGTTCTGGCGGGCGGCGATCGAGGTCGATCCGGCCGCGGCCGACCTGGACGAGGGCCCGCGCTTCCCGCTGTGCCACCCCGACGCCCTGCGCGCGGCCTGGGACTCGGCCGGCCTGCGCGCCGTCTCGGTCGCTCCGATCGAGATCGAGACCACGTTCACCGGCTTCGCGGACTACTGGACCCCGTTCCTCGGCGGCCAGGGCGCCGCCCCCGGCTACCTGACGTCCCTGCCGCCCGAGCAGCGCTCCGCCATCCGCGACCGGGTGCGCGCCGGGCTTCCCGACGGCCCGTTCGCGCTCCCCGCCCGCGCCTGGTCGGTGGCCGGCACGGTCTCGCCGTGACCTCGCGACCACCGCCCGGGCGCGGCGGGTCAGGACGGGCGGGTGCTCAGGTGGTGCAGCGCGGCGGCGATCCAGAGCCAGGCCACCGCCACGCCCAGGAACAGGGTCAGCGAACCCGCCGTGCCGCCCGTCATCGCCCAGGCCAGGCCGGCCGCGAACAGGGCTCCCGCCGCCCGGCCGGTCCGGCGCCAGGCGGTGGTGAGGCGGCGGGACAGGACGAAGCACAGGGCGAGCATCGAGAGGAAGGACAGGCTGCCGCCCACGTTGTGCACGATGAAGTGCCAGCTGAAGGTTGACGGTGGGCCGGCCGGCGTGCCCACTGGGAAGCCGTCCGCCCGGTCCATCTCGAAGGCCGCCGCGATCAGCAGGCCCGCGCCGATGAGGGCCAGCAGGCGTGGGGTCCAGCCGCCGGCCAGCCGCTGAGCGGCGGGGACGGCCGCGAGGGTGAGCAGGGCCGTCGCGACGAAGACCGTCGTCTGGATCCAGCCCAGGTCGCCCAGGGCCAGCATGCTCACCGGATGGCGGGTCAGGTCGTAGCCGTCGCGGGTCGCGGCCTGCGCCGCTGCCGCGGCGACGAAGAGCGGCGCGGCCAGGACGGCCGGCGTCACGGAGCGGGTGTGGGTGCGGGTCGTCGTGGTCATCTCGGGTCTCCCGTTCGACGTCGTCAGTGAGCTCTCACTGACGCGTCGAACGGGAGACGACGATTTCGACCGGACTACGCCACGGGCGTGAGGTCCGACTCCGGGTCGTGGCCGTGGATCCAGGCCACGTTGTCCGGCAGGGCCACCAGGCGGGCGTTGCGCTCGTCCGCCGCCGGTCCGTCCGGGAGCTGGAAGCAGGCCGCGTTGCCCCGGGAGCCCATCTGGATCTGGCGGGTGCGGGGCTTGCGGATCTGCTCGTAGCGGTGCAGCGCCTCGGCGACCGGGTGCTCCGGCGAGCCGAGCAGGGCCACCAGCACCGAGACGTCCTCGATGGCCTGGTTGCTGCCCTGGCCGGCGTGCGGCAGCATCGGGTGGGCGGCGTCGCCCAGCAGGGTCACCCGGCCGGTGCTCCAGCGGCGCAGCGGCTCGCGGTCGTAGAGGGCCCAGCGGCCCGTCTCCTGCACGTTGCTCAGCATCGTGGTGACCGTGTCGTTCCAGCCCGTGAACGCGGCGGCCGCCTCGGCCGAGTCGGCCTTCGACGACCAGGACTCCAGGGTCCACTCCGGGTCGGGGACGTAGGCGACGAAGTTGATGAGCTCGCCGCCGCGGACCGGGTACACCACCAGGTGGCGGTTCGGGCCGAGGAAGAACGTCAGGCCCATCTCGTCGCCGCCGGGGACCTTCTCCACCGGCACCAGGCCGCGGTAGCAGCTCATCGCCGAGAAGACGGCCTCGTCGGGGCCGGAGACGTGCTCGCGGACGGCCGAGCGCAGGCCGTCGGCGCCGATCACCACGTCGGCCGTGATGGTGCAGCCGTTGGCGAAGTCCAGCTCGACCGTGTCCTCGGACTCGCGGATCGCGGTCGCGCGGTGGCCGAGGGCCGGAGCCCCGTCGAACGCGTCGAGCAGGACCTCGTGCATGTCGGCCCGGTGGATGCCGAGGAACGGACCGCCGAAGCGCTCGTCGTACCAGTCGCCCATCGGGTGCTCGTGGAAGATCTCGCCGGTCTTCCAGTGGTGGAACTGGATGCGTTGGAGGTTGGAGGAGACGTCGCGGACCGCCTGGCCGAGGCCGATGCGGTCGATCACCTTCATGCCGTTGGCACCCAGGGAGATGCCGGCGCCGATCGCCGTCAGTTCGTTGGCCTGGTCGTAGACGTCGACCTCGTGACCCTTGGCGCGCAGGGCGATGGCGGCGGTGAGGCCGCCGATGCCGGCGCCGACGACAGCGATCCGCAGGGGAGCGGATGAACCCATGGCCGAACCTCGATATTTCTCGCGGGAGGGGGGACAAAAGGCGCACTGAGCGTCGGAAGCCTATCGACCCCTCAGTCGGGTTGGTAGCGGCTGGTGATGAATCTTTCATCCCAAAACCCTGGACATCGCGCTCGGCGGCGCCCTCGTCGTTGTCAATGCGCTGGTCAGCGGCCTTCAATCCGGGTGCAGTGACCGAGATCTATGACCGAGGAGACGCAGTGGACCGACGACGAAGAGTGGCGCTCTGGCTCGCCGCGGCGCTGGCCGGCGCGGCCGCCGTCGTGCTGACCGCGGGCCCGGCGTCCGCGCACGGTGCGATGATGCAGCCGGGGAGCCGGACGTACCTGTGCTGGAAGGACGGCCTGGACGCCACCGGTGCGATCAACCCGAGGAACCCCGCCTGCGCCGCCGCCGTCACCCAGAGCGGGCCGAACTCGCTGTACAACTGGTTCGCCCAGCTGCGCTCCGACGGCGCCGGGCGGATCTCCGGCTTCCTGCCGGACGGCAAGCTGTGCAGCGCCAACGCGACCGTGTACGACTTCTCGGGCTTCGACCTGGCCCGCACCGACTGGCCGGTGACCCACCTGACCGCCGGCGCGAGCATGGAGTTCGACTACAGCAACTGGGCGGCGCACCCCGGCACGTTCTCGCTGTACATCACCAAGGACGGCTTCGACCCGCTCAAGCCCCTCGCCTGGGGCGACCTGGAGCCGACGCCGTTCCTGCAGGTGACGAACCCGGCGATGGTCGGCTCGCCGGGCACCGCCGACGGGCACTACTACTGGACCGGGCGCCTGCCGTCGAACAAGTCGGGCCGGCACATCATCTACTCGATGTGGGCCCGCTCGGACAGCACGGAGACGTTCTACAACTGCTCCGACGTGGTCTTCGACGGCGGCAACGGCCAGGTCACCGGCATCGGCGGAAGCAGCAGCCCGGGGCCCTCGAGCCCGGGTCCGTCCAGTCCGGGTCCGTCCAGTCCGGCGCCGTCGAGCTCCGGGCCGGGCAACCCCACCGGCGGCGGCTGCACCGCCACCTACCAGGTCGCCGGCTCCTGGCAGGGCGGCTTCCAGGGCTCGGTGACCGTCACCAACCCTGGCCCCTCCCCGATCAGCGGCTGGACCGTCGGCTGGGACTACACCGGCGGGCAGAGCGTCACGCAGGGCTGGAACGCGACCGTCGGCCAGACCGGCACCCGGGTGACCGCCACCAACGCCGCGTGGAACGGCACCGTGCCGGCCAAGGGCAGCACCATGTTCGGCTTCCTGGCCAACGGTCCGAGCACCCCACTGCCCCAGCCGACGTGTACCGCGGCCGGCGGCACCCAGCCGACCCAGAGCCCGCCCGGCACGTCGCCGAGCCCGAGCGTGAGCACGTCCGGGCCGCCCCCGGCGACGAACTGCGGCGCGGCGGCGTTCTGCGACGGCTTCGAGAGCCAGACCGGCAGCACGGTGTCGGGTGACTGGGGGCTGTCGTACGCCAACTGCCAGGGCAGCGGCACGGCCACCGTCGACACCGCCGTGCGCCACGGCGGCACGCGGTCGGTCCGGGTCGACGGCAGGGCCGGGTACTGCAACCACGTCATGCTGAAGCCGGCGAAGGATCTCAGCGGCCTGGGCTCGGTGTGGTACGGCAGGTTCTACGTCCGGCACAGCACGGCGCTGCCCAGCGCCCACGTCGCGTTCGCCGCCCTCAGGGACAACGGCGACGGCGGCAAGGACCTGCGCCTCGGCGGCCAGAACGGCGCCCTGCAGTGGAACCGCGAGTCCGACGACGCGACCCTGCCGGCGCAGAGCCCGGCCGGCGTGGCGCAGAGCCGGCCGCTCGCGACCGGCACGTGGACCTGCGTCGAGTTCATGGTCGACGGCCGGGGCGCCCTGTCGACGTGGCTGGACGGCACCGCGGTGGCGGGCCTGACCGTTGACGGCACCCCGACCGCCGACATCGACCAGCAGTGGCTGGCCCGCACCTGGCGGCCGCAGCCGGCCGACCTGCGGCTCGGCTGGGAGGCCTACGGCACGGGCGACGACACGCTGTGGTTCGACGACGTGGCGGTCGGGGCGTCCCGGATCGGTTGCTGATCGGTTGCTGATCGGCGGCTGATCGACTGTCGGTTGCTACTTCGCGTCGGTCTTGCGGGTGGAGGCCGACTTGGTGGCGGCGGGGCGCCGGGTGTGCGCGGGCGCCTCGTCGCCGCCGTCGCCCTCCATGACCTGGAGCAGCCGCGGCGCGAGCGCCTCGGCGAGGGCCGGCGCGAGCGCGTCGGCGATGGCACCGGCGAGCACCTCGGCGAGCAGCACCCGCTCGACGAGGGAGCCGCCGGTGCCGCGGACGCCCTGGGTCAGCACCAGGTCGAGCAGTGACGCGGCAGGCGATGACCGGCCCCGGGCTGCGGCGCCCTGCGCCCGGCCCGCGTCGTTGAGGATGTCGAGGATGAGATCGTCGATCACCGAGTCCACATGCGGTGTGTGCTCGTGATCGCCGGACGGCTCGGCCGGCATGGTCGGCTCCTGTCGGATCTAGCGGCGGGCGAGCATCGCGGCGAGCAGCAGCGGGTGCTCGATCCCGCTCTCACCCTCCTCGCCGCGGCGGCGCATCATCATCGCCAGCAGGAGCGGGTGCTGGATGATGTTCTCCCCGCGCTCCCGGCGGCGCATCATCATCGCCAGCAGGAGCGGGTGCTCGATGATGCTCTCACCCTCCTCCTCGCGGCGGCGACGGGCGAGCATCGCCAGCAGCAGCGGGTGCTCGATGATGCTCTCGCCCTCCCCGCGCCGCTTGGCCAGCGCGGCGAGCATCAGCGGGTGGTCGAAGATGCGTTCGGACGACTCCTCGCGGCGCGACATCAACGCGGCGAGCAGCAGCGGGTTGAGCATGTCTTCGCCTTCGCGCTCCATCGTGCCGCCCTGCGTGCGTTCGGCCGTGGCACTCGTCATGGGTTCCCCCTTGAGAACGTTCCGCTTGTTGGGACGCGTCCACCATCGCCGGGGGCGGGGGCAGTGGGCGCCATTCGTGTGGGGTGACCCGCCGAATCCGGGCGTGAACGTACCGTGATCGCATGGAGCGGTTCGTCGTCCTGGTCCACGTGCTTGCGGCGGTCCTGCTCATCGGCCCGCTCGTGCTCGCCGGGTTCGTCGGCCGCCGGGCCATCCGCAAGAGCGACGCCGACGCGGCGCGTCAGGCGTTCGTCGCGGGGCGCTGGGCGACGGCCGGGTCGGTCGTCGTCGCCCTGTTCGGGGCGCTCGCGGTGGCGGTGTCGTCGCGGTACACCTTCGGGACGCCCTGGGTCATCATCTCGTCGACGCTGTTCGTCGTGCTGCTCGGGGTGTCCGCCGGCTACACGGTGCCGGCGCTGCGCAAGGCGGCGCAGCTGCTGCAGCGGCGCTCGGCCGTGGCGGCCCTCGACGAGCCCGATGGCGTCGAGCGGGAGCGGCTGAGCGCGCTCGGCGACCGGCTCGCCGGGGCGGCCGGGCTGTCGTTCGTGATCGTCTGCGTGATCGTGGTCCTGATGGTGTACCGGCCGTTCGGATCGTGAGGACCCGAACGACCGGTACTGACGCCGTCAGACGCCGATGTTGCGGCCGTCGAGCCGCCACGCCACGGCGATGCCGGGCTTGGCGAAGTCGCCGTCGGGCCAGTTCGAGGCCGGCTTCTCGATCGAGGCGCCGGAGATCTCGCCCGGGTGCTGCACGGCGACGAACGCGCTCTTGTTGTCGGTGTGGATCCACGGGCCGCAGGTCTCGGCGCCGTAGGGCACCGTCAGGAACTGCTTGAGGTGGCCCTTCTCCGCGCCCTCGAGCGGCACCGCGAACAGGCCGTCGTTGGTGCCGAGCGCGTTGCCGTCGGTCGAGATCCACAGGTTGCCGGCGCCGTCGAACGCGACGTTGTCCGGGCACGAGATCGGCGACACCAGGTTCTTGTCGTAGCCCATGAAGTACGTGGCCGGGTCCTTCGGGTCGCCGCAGACGATCGGGATCGTCCAGGTGAACGTGGTGCCCGTGTGGTCGCCCTTGTCCTCGGTGATCTCGAAGATGTGGCCGTGCTTGTTGTTGGTGCGCGGGTTCGCCTCGTCGGCGGGGGCCTTGCCGGCCGGGCCGCGCGCCGTGTTGTTGGTCAGCGCGACGTAGATCTTGCCGGTCTTCGGGTTCGGCTCGACGTCCTCCGGGCGGTCCATCTTGGTGGCGCCGACCGCGTCACCGGCGAGGCGGGTGAAGACCAGCACCTCCTCGGTGGTCATGCCGGGGACCTGCGACTTGCCGTCCTTGACCAGCGGGACCCAGGTGCCGGTGCCGTTGAACGCGCCGTCCGAGGGCAGCTTGCCCGAGCCGTCGATCTCGGCGGCCGAGGTGAAGCCGAGCTTCGCCACGTACAGCGTGCCCGACTCCAGCAGGGTCAGGTTGTGGCGGCGGGCGAAGTACGACTTGCCGCTGTCGAACTTCTTGTCCGACACGAACTTGTAGAGGTAGTCGAAGCGCTCGTCGTCGCCCATGTACGCCACGGCCTTGCCGCTCTTGGCGATGATGATGTTCGCGCCCTCGTGCTTCACCCGGCCCAGGGCCGTGTGCTTGCGCGGGGTCGAGCCCGGGGTGAACGGGTCGACCTCGACGACCCAGCCGAAGCGGTTGGCCTCGTTGGGGTTCTTCGTCAGGTCGAAGCGCTCGTCGGCCCGGTCCCACTTGCGGCTGCCCGACGGGTAGCGGTTCACGGTGTCGATGCCGTAGCGGTTGAACCGGTCCTTGTCGGCGCCCGTCGAGGTCTCGGCGCCCACGAAGTACTGGTTGAAGTTCTCCTCGCCGGACAGGATCGTGCCCCACGGGGTCACGCCGCCGGCGCAGTTGTTCAGCGTGCCGACGACCACGCGACCGGTCGGGTCGGCCTTGGTCTTCAGCAGCGCGCTGCCGGCCGCCGGGCCGGTGACGGTGAACTTGGTCGCCAGCGCGGTGATGCGGCGGTTGTAGCGGCGCCAGCCGCGGGTCACCGGCTCCCAGCGGCCCGAGTCGCCGACCCGCTCCAGCTCCACGACGGACATGCCGTGCGCGGCCATCGCGACCTTCAGCTGCTCCACCGACAGCCCGTCGATGCCCGGGAAGGCGGGGAACATGAGGTCCTCGTTGGTGTACTCGTGGTTGCACACGAGCAGCGCCCGCTCGCCGCGGCGGTCCAGCGGCAGCACGGCGACGAAGTCGTTGTTGTAGCCGAACTGCTTCGACTGCGCGTCGGCCGTCTGCTTCGCCACGTTGAACCGCGGCGCGCCCGGGACGACCTCGTCGCCCCACTTGATGACGACGGCGTGGTCGTAGCCGTTGGGCACCACGATGCCGTCGACCTGGTTGGGCGTGACGGCCTTGAAGCTCAGCTGCGACGGCTCGGGGGCCTTCGCCGCGTACGTGTCGACCTCGGGGACGACGACGTCGGGCTCGGTCACCTCGCCGGCCGGGGTGGCCATCGCCGGCACGGCGCCGGCCGCGACGCCCGCGCCGGCCAGGCCGACGACGAACGCGCCGCGCATGACGCCGCGGCGGGTGACCTCACCCGAGCCGGCGGTCATGAGGTCGCCGAAGTACTCGTTGGCGGACTGGTTCGGCACCGGGTGGTCGCAGGCGTTGCCGCAGCGGTACAGGCAGGTCATCCGGTCGCGGCCGCCGTGTGCGGGCACCTTGGCGGTACCGATGAACGGCAAAGAGCGGCGGTGTGGCTCTGTCATGCAGGGCTCCTCGTCGCGGGAATGGAACTCGTGTTCAAGTTCCGCGCACGCTATGAGTCGCTCATGAACGCCAGTTGACCGGCCGTTGAACGGCGATGCCGGCCGACCGAGATGTCGACCGGCGTTCACCAGGCATCAGACCGGAACACCCCAGCGGACCAGGACGCGGTCCGGCTGCTGCGGGTGCACCAGCACCGAGACCCGCTGACCGACGCCGGCCTGGGCCGAGGCGTGCAACGGCAGCATGACCTCGCGGGTCACCGGGTACGGCGGGCGGTCGGCGACCTCGACGAGCAGGCTGATGCGCACCAGCGGCTCCAGGTTGACCCGGGTGCCGGTGTCGGCCAGGCCGATGATCGTCGCCGCGGCCGGCACGCCGGTCTGCACCAGCTCCAGGTCGGCGGTCTGGGCCCGCATCTGCTGCTCGACGTGCTGCATCTGGGCCATGCCGGCGCGCATCTGCGCGGCCGGGTCCCAGGTGCGGTCGATCTCCTTCGCCTGCTGCTGCAGCTTGCGCAGGTCGCCGAAGAGGCCCACGGCTCAGACCTGGCCGAAGACGTTGCCGTAGTGGACGGCGAGCTGCGTGTCGCCGCGCATGCGCAGCGGCCAGCCGGCGGCGGCCTCCTGCCACGCCTCGGCGGAGACGCCGAAGCTCTGCGCCTTGAGCAGCAGGCCGTCGACGTTCAGGCCCTCCTGCGAGGCGGCCTTCGAGATGCGGGCGTACATGACGAGGTCGACGCCGGCGATCGGGGCCAGGCGCGGGTCGTCGGCGGCGATGCCCGTGTTGACCGGGGCGCCGAACGCGTTGGCGGCGGTGTAGCCGGTGGCGCCGTAGGCGGCCTGCTGCTGCGCGGCGTAGGCCTGCGCGGCGGCGGCGGTCTGCTGCGCCTGCGCCACCATGCCCGGCGCCTGCGCGGTGAGGTTCTTGAGGTCCTTCATCTGCTTGAAGAGGCCCATCTGGTACCAGTCTCCCTCTGGTCGCTGTCGTGACTGAGGAGAACGTACGGTCCCGGTTCACGCTCCGTGGTCGGCAAAGTGATCGACGTACTGTCACCAAGTGCTCAGATGGCGGCGCGCCGCGCCGATGACGCGGCGTGGGCAGAAACCGGTCGGAGGCCGCCGGGCAGGCCGGTGACCTGCTCACGACCGCCCCGAAGGCGCTCGGGCCGGGCCTGGCGTTCACGACGCGCGCCGAGGGTGACACGCGACACCTCGAGGTCGTCGCCGCCGCTCGTCACTCCCCGCGGACCACCACCATCTTGCCGCGGGCCTCGCCGGACTCCATGAGGGCGTGGGCCTCGCGGATCTCGTCGAAGCCGAACACCCGGGACGGCTTCGCGGGCAGCCGGCCCGCCGCCACCTTCTCCGCGATCTCCTGCAGCGGCACGTCGGAGAGCGGGAAGCCCGGCTTGCCGAACACGAAGCTGCCGAAGAACGTGAGGTACACGCCGCTGGCCATCTGCAGCAGCGGGTTGAAGTCGCGGATCGGCGCCAGGCCGCCCAGCCAGCCGGCCAGGCAGGCCCGGCCGCCGCGGCGCAGCAGGTCGAGCGAGTCGAGGATGGTGCTGTTGCCGATCAGGTCGAGCACCGCGTCGAACGTGCCCGAACCGGCGATGCGGTGGGAGAGCTCCGGGCCCTCGAGCTCCATCCGCTCCGCGCCGAGCGCCGCCAGCATCGCGATGCGGTCCGGCTGCCGGGTGGTCGCGGTGACCCGGGCGCCGGCGTCGACGGCGAGGTTGATCGCCGCCTGCCCGAACGACGACGTGCCGCCCCGCACGACGAGCGTCTGCCCGGCGGTCACCTCCAGGTTGCGGAACAGGCAGGTCCACGCGGTCGCGTAGGTCTCCGGGATGGCGGCCAGCTCGGCCCAGGGCAGGCCGGAGTCGATGAGCGCCACGTTGGTCACCGGCGCCCGCGTGTACTCGGCGTAGCTGCCGTTGATCGTGCGCCCGAGCCCGCCCATGAGCGCCGCGACCTTGGCCCCGACCGGGAACTCCCCGCCGGGGCAGGCGGTGACCAGCCCGACGCACTCGATCCCGCTGACCGGCGCGGCCTCGGCCCACTCGCCCCGCCGCATGTGCATCTCGGCGTGGTTGAGCCCGAACGCCTTCACCTCGATGACGACCTGGCCGGGCACCGGCTCGGGCTCGGGCAGGTCCCGGTAGACGAGGTGCTCCGGCCCGCCGAACCCCTCGATGACGATCGCACGCATTGACGCTGCGTTCCCCGGCGTGAGCACCCCGAACATCGGCCGTCGGGTGTTCGGCGCGTTTCATCCGCCCGAGTCGTCTACCGCGCCCGGGGTGACCGGGCTGACCTGAGCCGGACAAGGCGAAGCCGCCGGCGCCCTCACCCCGGGGCGCCGGCGGCCTGCCGTCATCAGGAGGCGAACGCCTCGAACTCGTAGATCCGTGCCGCGGTGTCGCTGTTGTTGGTCGGCGCGATGATGTTGATGCGCAGGTAGCGGGTGTTCAGCGGGGTGAAGGTGGAGGTGGTGACGTTGGCGGTGTTGCCGCGGACCTGCGCGACCGTGGACCAGGTGTTGCCGTCGGTGCTGGCCTGCAGGTCGTAGTCGCGGGTGTTGAAGGCGGTGTTCTCGCCGCCCGCCCCGGCGTGCCGCACGACGATCCGGCCGACGGACTGGGCGGAGCCGAGGTCGACCCGCCACCACTTGGACGCGCCCAGCGAGCACCACTTGTCGGCGTTGCCGCCGTTGACGGTGCCGTTGACGGCCTTGGCCGGGCCCTCGGTGGCCGCACACTGGCTGTCGGCGGTGGCCGTCTTGTTCAGCGCCAGGTTCGTGGCCGGCGGCGGGGTGCTGCCGGTGAGCGCGAAGTCGTCCACGTCGAACAGGCCGCCGCCACCGGTGCCGTTGAACACCAGGAACAGCGCCCCGGAGCCGGCACTGATCGGGATCGTCACGTCGACGAAGTTGCCGTACCCGCCGGTGTTGACGACCGTCAACGTCCCCAGCACCGGGCCGGTCTGCGAGCCGGACCGGACCTGGATCGTGCCGCCGCTGCCGCCCGACGCGACCCGGGCCGTGAAGCCGGTCTTGCCGGAGACGTTGACCGACGAGTAGCCGACCCAGTCGCCGTTGTCGATGTAGCCGACGCGGTTGCCGCCGTGCGCGGCGCCGTCGCCGACGATCTGGACGCCGGACTGCGAGGTGAACGACTCGGCCTCGATGCGGCCGGTCGGCGGCGGGGTCGACCCGACGCTGCAGTCCGCCGCGACCTTGCCGCCAGCGTAGCGGATCGCGCCGAGCAGGTGCGAGCGGAACGCGGCGTCGGCGTACGACTCCTGCGTGTGGCCGCCGCCGGTGTAGAACGACCGGCCGCTCTGGACCGTCTTGCACCAGACGAACGGGTGGTCGGCGCCCATGGTGCCGCCGCTGTACGTCGACTCGTCGAGCGTCGCCAGCACGTGCGCCGTCGAGCGCGGGTTGGTGCGGTAGTTGTAGAGCTCGTCGGTGCGCACCCAGGTCGCGCCGAGGTGGGCCGTCGCCGGGTGGGTCCGGTCCTCGACCTTCATCGTGACCTGCTGGATCGCCGGGTGGGAGGAGAACCAGGCGCCCATGAGCTCGCCGTAGAACGGCCAGTCGTACTCGGTGTCGGCGGCGGCGTGGATGCCCACGTACCCGCCGCCGCCCCGGATGTAGGACTCGAACGCCGTCTGCTGGGTCGCGTTGAGCACGTCGCCGGTGGTGCTGAGGAACACCACCGCCTCGTACTGCGCGAGGTTGGCCGTCGTGAACGCGTTCGCGTCCTCGGTGGCCGTGACGGTGAACCCGTTGGCCGCGCCGAGCTGCTGGATGGCCGTGATGCCGGCCGGGATGGAGTCGTGGCGGAAGCCCGCCGTCTTGGAGAACACGAGCACGTCGAAGGCGGTGTCGGCGGAGGCCGCCGGGGCGTGCGCCCCGGCGAGCAGCACCGCGGCCACGGCCGCGACGGCGAGGAGTCTGCGTCTCATCATCATGTCCTTAGGAAGCGAACGCTTCGAACTCGTAGATGCGGGCCGCGGTGTCGGCGTTGCTGGTCGGTGCGATGACGTTGATGCGGAGATAGCGGGTGTTCAACGGCGTGAACGTCGAGGTCGTGACGTTGGCGGTGTTGCCGCGGACCTGGGCGACGGTGGTCCAGGTGTTGCCGTCGGTGCTGGCCTGCAGGTCGTAGTCGCGGGTGTTGAACGCGGTGTTCTCCCCGCCGGCGCCGGCGTGGCGGACGACGATCCGGCCGACGTTCTGCGAGGAGCCGAGGTCGACCCGCCACCACTTGGACGCGCCGAGCGAGCACCACTTGTCGGCGTTGCCGCCGTTGACGGTGCCGTTGACGGCCTTGGCCGGGCCCTCGGTGGCCGCGCACTGGCTGTCCGCGGTGGCCGTCTTGTTCAGCGCCAGGTTCGTCGGCGGCGGGTTGGAGCCGCCGGTCAGCTCGAAGTCGTCGACGTCGAACAGGCCGCCGGTGCCGGTACCGACGAACACCAGGAACAGTGCGCCGGAGCCCGCGGTGATCGTGGTGCTGACGTCGACGAACGTGCCGTAGCCGCCGGTGTTGCCGACCGCGACCGACCCGAGCAGCGGACCCGTCTGCGAGCCCGACCGGATCTGGATCGTGCCGCCGGTGCCGCCCGAGGCGACCCGCGCGGTGAAGCCGGTCTTGCCCGACACGTTGACGCCGGAGTACCCCGCCCAGTCGCCGCCGTCGATGTAGCCGACGCGGTTGCCGCCGTGCGCGGCGCCGTCGGCGACGACCTGCACGCCGGACTGCGAGGTGAACGACTCGGCCTCGACCCGGCCGGTCGGCGGCTGGACGGTGCCGGTGGTCAGGGTGAAGGAGTCGACGTCGTACAGCGCGCCGCTGCCGCCGGTGAACACCAGGTACAGGGTCCCGGCGGTGGTGGGCGCGTTCGCGATCGCGCCGGTGACGTTGACGAACGTGTCCCAGCTGCCGGTCACCGGGACGGTCGCCGAGCCGAGCAGGGTGCCGGTCGGCGAGCCGGACCGCAGCGAGATCGTGCCGCCGGCCCCGGCGGAGGAGACCCGGGCGCTGAACGAGGTGGCGCTGCTCAGCAGGTACGGCTGGAACGAGATCCAGTCACCGTTCTGGATCTCCCCGACGGTCTTGCCGCCCTCGGCCGAGGCCTTGTCGAACACCTGGACGCCCTGCATGGCGCCGAAGTGCTCGGCCTGGCGCAGCCGGGGCTGCAGGATGTGCTGCTTGTGCGCGACGAGGCCGCCGTTGTCGGTGTACTCGGCGTCGAACACCGCGAAGACGTTCGCCGCCGCGTCGTGCTCGCCGTCGGTCGGCACGGTCATCGTGCCGGAGCAGCCGGTCTTCTGGCTGATCTGGTGGCCGTGGCTGTCGTGGCCGAGGATGTAGGTCAGCTTGACCCGGTTGCAGTCGATGCTGCCGTCCTCGGGGTCGGAGACGCTGATCTGGTACGGGATGGTGTCGCCGAACGAGAACAGCGAACCGTTGGCCGGGGCCGTGATCGACACCGTCGGCAGCGTGTTGCCGACGCTGATCGTCACGCTCGCCGAGCCGGTGGCGTTCTGCGGGTCGCGGACCGTGAGCGTCGCCGTGTAGGTGCCGGCGTTCGTGTACGTGTGCGACGGGTTCGCGGCGGTCGAGGTACCACCGTCGCCGAACGCCCACGAGTAGGACAGGGCCTGACCCTCCGGGTCGCTGCTGCCCGCCGACGTGAACTGGACGGCCAGCGGGGCGGGTCCGGACACCGGGTTGGCGCCCGCGACCGCGATCGGGGCGCGGTTGCCGCCGCCGATGTACTCGATGCGGTACAGCGCCGAGTTGGCGTCGCCGTTGCCGAAGCCCGCGCCGTAGTCGAGCACGTAGAGCGCGCCGTCCGGGCCGAACGCCTGGTCCATGATCTGCATGCCGGACCACGGGAAGTTCTCGATCGTGCCGGGGGAGCCGTCGGCGTTGACCGTGACCGCCTTGATCCAGCGGCGGCCGAACTCGCCGGCGAAGAACTTCCCGTCGAGCGACTGCGGGAACTTCACCGCCGAGTTGAGCGAGGCGTCGTAGCGGTACACCGGGCCGCCCATCGGCGACTCGGAGCCGCTGCCGAACTCGGGCGGGCTGCCCGCGTCACCGGCGTAGCGGATCCAGGACGGCCGGGCCGCCGGGAGGGTCTGCTGGCCGGTGTTGCGGAACGAGTTGTTCGTCGGTCCCCCGCCGCAGTTGTACTTCGGGCCGGTCGAGTTGCTGGCGAAGTTCCACTCGTTGTACGTCTCCGTCGTGGTGTTCGTGCCGGTGCAGTACGGCCAGCCGTAGTTGCCCGCGCTGGTCACCCGGTCGAACTCGACCTGCCCGGACGGTCCCCGGTTCGCGTCGGTGACGCCGGCGTCGGGCCCGTAGTCCCCGACGTAGACGATCCCGGTGGGCTTGTCGACGCTCATCCGGAACGGGTTGCGGAAGCCCATCGCGTAGATCTCCGGCCGCGTGTTCGGCGTCCCGGCCGCGAACAGGTTGCCCGACGGGATCGAGTACGAGCCGTCGGCGTTCACCTTGATCCGCAGGACCTTGCCGCGCAGGTCGTTGGTGTTGCCGGCGCTGCGCTGGGCGTCGTAGGCCGGGTTGCGGTCGGTCCGCTCGTCCAGCGGCGAGTAGCCGTTGGAGTCGAACGGGTTGGAGTCGTCGCCCGTCGAGAGATACAGGTTGCCGGCCGCGTCGAAGTCGAGGTCGCCGCCGACGTGGCAGCACATGCCGCGGTCGGTGCCGACCTCCAGCACCACCTTCTCGGCGCTCAGCGTCCAGTTGGTGGCGAGCGTGAACCGGGACAGGCGGTTGACGCCCTTCCACACGTTCCAGTCGCCGCCGGCCGCGGGGGCGTCGCCGCCGGGCGTACTCAGCGGCGGCGCGTAGTAGAGATAGATGTACCGGTTGGTGGCGAAGCCGGGGTCGATCGCGACGCCCTGCAGGCCCTCCTCGTCGTGGGTGTAGACGGGGATGTTGGCCACGACGGCGGTGTTCCCGGCGGCGTCGGTGCGGCGCAGGGTGCCGTTGCGGGCGGTGTGCAGCACGGAGCGGTCGGGCAGCACCGCGATCGACATGGGCTCGCCGACCTCGCTGAGGCCCTTGGCGAGCTCGACCTGCTGGTAGTCGGAGGCGGGGATGACGGCCGCGGCCGGGGCGGGCGCCGCTACTGCGGCGAGGCCGGGGGCCAGGAGGAGCAGGGCGGTGGCGGCCGCCCTGCGGGCACGGTTCGGCGGTGACATCGGGTAGGGTTCCTTCCCGGACACGGTTCGGGCCGGGGTGTCGCTTGGGCCGCCGAAGCCCCAGGCATCCACCGGTTGCGATGTTTCGTGGCGATGACGGTACATACTCGGGTTTGTAAATGCAATAACCAAACCTCCAGTGCAAAAACTGGAACACGCTACCCTCTGCCGCGTGCTCCCGGACGCTTACGAGATCCACCTGACGGCGCTGCCGTCGTGACCGCCCGGCTCGCCGCCCTCGACCACGTCCTGGCCCTGGTGGCCCGGTCCGGGTGCGCCGACACCCTCGTCCTGCGGGGGAGCATGACGATGGTGGCCTGGTTCGGCGACCGGGCCCGCGAGCCGGGGGACCTCGACTTCGTCGTCCGGCCGGCCGCCGTGGTGGACCGCTCCCTGCCCCACCAGGAGCTGCTGGACCTCGTCGAGGAGCACCCGGAGGCCGGCGGGGTGCGGCTGCACCCGGCCGACACCGTGCACGGCCGGTCGTACGGCTACTACCCGGGCGGCGCCCGGATGGTCGTCCCGTTCTCGGCCGACGACGGATCCAGCGGTACCGTCCAGCTCGACTTCGCCTACGACGAGGCGCTGCCGGAGCCGCCGGTGCTGACGGCCGTGCCGCGGTACGGCGGCCGTACACCGCACGCGCTGTGGACCGCCTCGCCGGCGCTGTCGCTGGTCTGGAAGCTGCAGTGGCTCGCCGCCGACCACGCCACGCGCGGGGTGGTCGGCGGGAAGGACCTCTACGACGCGGTGCTGCTCGCCGCCCGCGATGATCTGGCGCTCTCCCCGCGGCTGCGCCGGCTCGTCGACCGCTCCGCGCTGGCCTCGGTCCCGGACTGGACCGTGGACAGCCATCCGTCGGTGGCGGGGTCCGGCGCCGGCGCGTGGCTCTCGCGACTGTCGGCCGCGCTGCGTGTGCTGGACCTCGACGGAGCGTGAGCGGCGCTCGGGCTGGGGGAATTTGTCGGGCGGAGGTCGTAGGGTGGCAGCACGACGCGAGGAGGCACCATGACCGATGCGTTCCGGCAGGCCCGAGACCTGATGCTGGCCCTGCGCGAGGACTACGCCGGGGCGGTGGAGGCGTTCCGCTGGCCGTCGCTGACCGAGTTCAACTGGGCGCTCGACTGGTTCGACGTCAACGCCGCCGGCAACGACGCACCGGCGCTGTGGATCGTCGAGGAGGACGGCGGCGAGCAGCGGTTCAGCTTCGCCGAGATGTCGGAGCGCTCCAACCGGCTGGCCACCCGCCTGCGGGAGCTCGGGGTGGGCCGCGGCGACCGCCTCGTCCTCATGCTGGGCAACCAGGTCGAGCTGTGGGACACGATCCTCGCCGCGATGAAGCTCGGCGCCGTCATCATCCCGGCCACGCCGCTGCTCGGCCCGGCCGACGTGCGTGACCGGGTGGAGCGCGGCGGCGCCCGCCACGTGATCGCCGGGGCGGCCTCAGCGGCGAAGTTCGACGGCGTCGACCCGTCCGTCACCCGCATCGCCGTCGGCGGCGCCGTGCCGGGCTGGCACGACTACGGGTTCGCCGCGTCGGCCGAGTTCGTGCCCGACGGCCCGACCCGGGCGTCCGACACGCTGCTGCTGTACTTCACGTCGGGCACCACCGCCCGGCCGAAGCTGGTCGAGCACACCCACGCGTCGTATCCGGCCGGGCACCTCTCGACGATGTACTGGATCGGCCTGCAGCCCGGCGACGTCCACCTCAACATCTCCTCGCCCGGCTGGGCCAAGCACGCCTGGAGCAACGTCTTCGCGCCGTGGAAC
This sequence comes from Dactylosporangium sp. NPDC005572, assembly GCF_040605515.1. Classification (NCBI taxonomy): domain Bacteria; kingdom Bacillati; phylum Actinomycetota; class Actinomycetes; order Micromonosporales; family Micromonosporaceae; genus Dactylosporangium; species Dactylosporangium sp. NPDC005572. The sequence goes on from NZ_JBEXCY010000024.1 coordinate 53,862, forward strand.
GCGCAGGCGTGCGTCTTCATCTACAACTACACCCGCTTCGACGCCCCGGCCCTGCTGGCCCAGATGCAGCGCTGCGGCGTGACGAGCTTCTGCGCCCCGCCCACGGTCTGGCGCATGCTTATCCAGTCCGACCTGACCCGCCTCACCACCCCGCCCCGGGTCGTGGTCGGCGCCGGCGAGCCGCTCAACCCGGAGGTCATCGAGCAGGTCCAGAAGGCCTGGGGCGTGACGATCCGCGACGGCTTCGGCCAGACCGAGACGACGGTCCAGATCGCCAACACGCCCGGCCAGCCGGTGAAGCCCGGCTCGATGGGCCGCCCCGTGCCCGGCTACCGGGTGGTGCTCGTCGACCCGACCACCGGCGAGGAGGCCGACGAGGGCGAGATCTGCCTGGACCTGACCGACCGCCCGCTGGGCCTGATGGCCGGCTACCACGGCGACGAGGAGCGCACGGCCGAGGCCATGGCCGGCGGCCGCTACCACACGGGCGACATCGGCGCCCGCGACGCCGACGGGTACATCACCTACGTCGGCCGGGCCGACGACGTGTTCAAGGCGTCGGACTACCGCATCTCCCCGTTCGAGCTGGAGAGCGTCCTGATCGAGCACGAGGCGGTCGTCGAGGCGGCGGTCGTCCCGTCCCCGGACCCGCTCCGCCTGGCCGTCCCGAAGGCGTACGTGGTGCTGGCCGAGGGCTGGCCCGCCGACGAGTCGACGGCCCGGGCGCTGTTCGCCCACTGCCGCGCCCACCTGTCCCCGTTCCAGCGCGTCCGCCGCCTGGAGTTCGCCGACCTCCCCAAGACGATCTCCGGCAAGATCCGCCGCGTGGAGCTGCGCGACCTGGAGCACGAGAAGCACGCCGACCCGACCGCCCACCCCGCCACGGAGTTCTGGGACACCCCGCCCCAACCCGCCTGACCTGACCTGACCGATGGTCAGACGTGGGCCGGGGTCAGGTCCTCCGTGATGAGGCTGTACATCGCCATGTCGGCCCGGCCGCCCGTGCGGGACTCGGCCACGCTGCGCAGGATGCCCTCGAAGCGGAAGCCGGCCCGCTCCGCCACGTGGCGGGAGGCCGGGTTGTCCGTGTCGACCTGCAGCGTGATGCGGGCCTGGCGCTGGGTGGTCAGGGCCCAGTGGGCCACCGCGGCCGCCGCCTCGGCCGCGTAGCCGCGGCGCCGCGCCCACGGGGCCGTCCAGTAGTGGATCTCGCAGGTGCGGGCCTGCCAGTCGGCGCCGAACAGCGAGACGTGGCCGACCAGGGGGCTGCCGGAGTGCGGCACCACCGCGAAGCCCACGCCCTTGCCCTCCAGGCGGCGCTGCTCGATGCCCGTCGTGCACCAGGCGAGCGCGGTCTCCAGGTCGGCGCCCGCGTACGGGTAGCCGACCGGGGCCGAGGCGATGAACCGCTCGTCCTGCCAGGCGCGGTGCACCTCCGGGGCGTCCTCGCGGGTGAACGGGCGCAGCACGAGGCGGTCGGTCGTCAGGGTGTCGCGGGCGAAGATCTCGGCGAGGTGCATCCCCGGTATCGTCGCAGACGTGTCCATCCCCAGGTTCGGGACGTGGCCGACGCCACTGGAGCCGGCGCCACGACTCGCCGCCGCCGTCGGGCTCGCTGAGCTGTGGGTGAAGCGCGACGACCTCACCGGGCTCGGCGGTGGTGGCAACAAGGTGCGCAAGCTGCGGCACCTGTGCGCGCAGGCACTCGCCGCCGGCGCGACCCACCTCGTCACCACCGGGGCCGCCCAGAGCAACCACGCCCGGCTCACCGCCGCCGCCGGGGCGCGGCTCGGGCTGGCCGTCACCCTCGTCCTGAAGGGTGAGGAGCCCGGCGAGCCGCGGGGAAACCTGGTGCTCGACCTGCTCGCCGGGGCGCGGATCGTCTGGGCCGGGGACCGGGCGGCCGACGACGTCGCCGCCGGCGAGGAGCGGCGCATCCGGGATAGCGGGGGCGTGCCGTTCCTCATCCCGTTCGGCGGCTCCAGCCGGCACAGTGCCCGCGGCTATCTGGAGTGCGCCCAGGAGCTCGAAGCCCAGCTCACCGGGGTCGACCGGGTGGTCGTGGCGCTCGGGTCGGGCGGGACGGCCGCCGGCCTCGTCGCCGGGCTCGGGGCCGCGCGGGTGGTCGGCGTCGACGTCGGGGCGGTGCCCGACCCGGTGGCGACGCTGCGGGCGCTGGGCGTGGACGGCGAGCTGCCGCTGATCGAGCGCGGGCAGGTCGGCGCCGGGTACGGCACGCTCGCCCCCGGCGTGGCCGACGCGCTGCGGCTCGCCGCCCGGACCGAGGGGCTGTTCCTCGACCCGACGTACACCGGGCGGGCCCTCGCCGGGCTGCGCGCCTGCGTCGCCGACGGGCGGATCGGGGCCGGTGAGCGGACCGTGTTCGTGCACACGGGCGGGCTGCCGGGGCTGTTCGCCCACCCGGAGGTGTCCGGACTGCGCGAGTAGCTCAGGGTGCCGGTCAGAGGAGCTTGTCGATGGTGATCGGCAGGTCGCGGACGCGCTTGCCCGTCGCGTGGAACACCGCGTTCGCGATCGCCGGGGCCACGCCCACCAGGCCGACCTCGCCGACGCCCTTCACGCCCACCGGGTTGAAGCGGTCCGCCTCGCCGACGAAGACCACGTCCAGGTCCGGGACGTCGGCGTTCACCGGGATCAGGTAGTCGCCGAACGTCGCGTTGGCGATGCGGCCCGTGTGCGGGTCGGTCACCGTCTCCTCGAGCAGTGCCATGCCGATGCCGCCGACCGTGCCGCCGATGATCTGGCTGCGGGCCGTCTTCGGGTTGAGGATGCGGCCGCCGTCCACCACCGACACGATGCGGGCCACGCGGACCCGGCCCAGGTCGGCGTCCACGTGGACCTCCGCGAACCGGGCGGCGAACGGGCCCGCGGGAGCCAGGCCGAGCTCCTCCGGCTTCGACGGTACCGCGGAACCGTCCGCCGTCAGCTCGGTCAGGTCGTGCCGGTCCAGGATGTCGCGGTAGCTCTCGCCGCGGGACGGGTCGTCGGCGTGGACCAGCCGGCCGTCGGCCGCGACCACGTCGGCGGCGGTGAGGCCGCGCAGCGGGGAGGCGACGTCGTCCGCGACCAGGTCGAGGAACGCCTGGATCAGGCGGTGGCCGGCGGCGTGGATCGCGCTGCCGAGGGACGCCGTCATGCCGGAGCCGCCCTGCATCGGCGCGGCCGGCAGGTCGGTGTCGCCGAGGCCCATCCGCACCTGGTCGACCCGCAGGCCGAGCAGCTCCGCCGAGAGCTGGGTCATCACGGTGTACGTGCCGGTGCCGATGTCGGTCGCGGCGCTGCGGACGTAGGCGCGGCCCTCGCGGTCGATCGTCGCGCGGGCGTCGCACGGCTGCTGGAACCAGAAGAAGCTCACGCCCGCCATGCCGTAGCCGACGAGCGTGTCGCCGCGGCGCGTCGAGCGGGGCGCCGGGTCGCGGTCCCACCAGCCGAACCGGGTGGCGCCGAGCTCGTAGCACTCGCGCAGCGCCTTCGACGACCACGGCAGGCCCAGCTGCGGGTGCTCGTCGGCGTGGTTGCGCAGCCGCAGCTCGACCGGGTCGATGCCGAGCTCGTAGGCCAGCTCGTCGAGCGCGCATTCGAGGGCGAAGTGGCCCTGGGCGTCGCCGGGGCCGCGCATCGACGTCGGCACCGGGACGTTCAGCCGCTTCTGGCTGTCGTGGTTGGTGACGTTCGGGCAGGCGTACCCGACGGCGGAGACGGTCGTGACCGACTCGGCGATGTTGTCGTCGTCGACCGCGACCGGCTGGACGGACTCGTGCTCGATCGCGGTGAGGACGCCGTCACGGGTGGCGCCGATGCGGATCTGCTGGACCGTGGCCGGGCGGTGGCCGATGCCGGTGAACATCTGCGGCCTCGTCAGCGCCAGGCGTACCGGCCGCTCGACGATGCGGGCCGCCATCGCGGCGAGCACGACGTGCGGCCAGACCCGCAGGCCGGCGCCGAAGCCGCCGCCGACGTACCGCGCGAGGACGCGCACGTCGGCCGCCGGGATGCCGAACGCTCCGGCGAGCGCCTCACGGACCGAGTCGGGCCACTGGGTGGTGTCGTGGACGGTGAGCCGGTCGCCGTCCCAGGCGGCGACGGTGGCGAACAGCCCCATCGGGTTGTTCGTCTCGTCGGGCGTGGTGAACCGGCCGCCGACCACGACGTCGGCCGTGGCCAGGGCCGCGGCGGCGTCCCCGCGGCGCCGGTCGCTGCCGAACGGGTCGTCGACCGTGATCGCCCGCGGGTCGTCGAGGCTCAGCACCGCGTCGACCGGCTCGTAGCTGACCTCGACGAGCCGGGCCGCCTCCGTCGCCTGCTCGATCGTGTCGGCGATGACGAGCCCGACGTACTGTCCATGATGGACGATCTTGGTGCGCTGCAGCGGCGGGGGCGGCTGGCGCCACAGGCCGGTGTCGGGGGCCGGGTTGAGGTGCGGCGCGTCGCCGGCCGTGACGACGGCGATGACCCCGGGCACCGCCTCGGCCCGCGCGGTGTCGAACCCGGTGACGCACCCGGCGGCGATCGTGCTGCGGACCAGCGCCGCGTGGGCCAGGCTCGGGTACGTGACGTCGATCGGGTAGTGCGCCCGGCCGGACGTCTTGCGCGGGCCGTCGACCCGGTCGATGTCGGTGCGCTCCAGGGTGGTCATCCGGCCCCTCCGGCGGTCGTGCGCAGCGCCCGGACCAGGGTGCGCTTGGCCAGCTCGACCTTGAACTCGGTGCCGGGCACGGTGAACGGCTGCTGCACGGCGGCCTCGGCCGCGGCCCGGTACGACGCCTCGCCGGCCGGCGCGTCGCGCAGCACCTCCTCGGCCTCCCAGGCCCGCCACGGTACGGTGCCGACGCCGCCGAGCGCGATGCGCGCCGACGTCACGACGCCGCCCTCCACGACCGTCGCGACCGCGGCCGAGGTGAGCGCGAACTCGTAGGAGGCCCGGTCGCGGACCTTCAGGTACGTCGAGCGCGCCCCGCCGGGCAGCATCGGGATCTCGACCTCGGTGATGAGCTCGCCGTGGCGCAGCACGTGCTCGCGGTCGGGCGTGGTGCCGGGCAGCCGGTAGAACTCGGTGAGCGGCACGGAGCGCGGTCCCCGTTCGGAGCGCACGTGCACGATCGCGCTCGCCGCGCTCAGCGCCACGGCCAGGTCCGACGCGTGCAGGGCGATGCAGGACGGCGACGCGCCGAGGATCGCGTGCATCCGGGCGACCCCCTCGACCGCGGCGCAGCCGCTGCCCGGCCGCCGCTTGTTGCAGTCGTCGACGCCCGGATCCCGGAAGTACCGGCACCGGGTGCGCTGCAGCAGGTTCCCGCCGATCGTCGCCATGTTGCGCAGCTGCGGCGACGCGCCCAGCAGCAGCGCCTCACGAACGAACGGCGGCACCGCCGGATGGGCGGCGAGCTCCTCCATCGTCGTGGTCGCCCCGACCCGCAGCGTCGTGCCGTCGACGGTGACCCCGCGCAGCGGCAGCCGGCTGATGTCGACGAGCCGCCGCGGCGCGACGACCCCGTCCTTGAGCATGAGGTCGACCTGCGTCGTCCCGCCGGCCAGGAACTCGGCCTCCGGGTCGGCGGTGACCGTGGCGATCGCGCTCGCCGGGTCGGCGGCCAGGGTGTACCCGACGCTCATCGGCCCGCCACCTCCCGGATCGCGGCGACGATGTTCGGGTACGCGCCGCAGCGGCACAGGTTGCCGCTCATGAACTCGCGGATGTCCTCGTCGGTGCCGGCCCGGCCCTCGTCGATCAGGGCGATGGCGGACATCACCTGGCCCGGCGTGCAGTACCCGCACTGGAACGCGTCGTGGTGCTGGAACGCCTCCTGCATCGGGTGCCCGCCGCCGAGCCCCTCGACGGTGAGCACCTCGCGGCCGTCGACCTGCGCGGCGAGGGTGAGGCAGGCGAGCACCCGCCGGCCGTCGACGTGGACCGTGCACGCCCCGCAGGCGCCCTGGTCGCAGCCCTTCTTCGTGCCGGTGAGGCCCAGCCGGTCGCGCAGCGCGTCGAGCAGCGTCACTCCGGCGGCCAGCCGCAGCTGTTCGGTCCGGCCGTTGATGCTCGTGGTCACGGTGATCTCGTTCATGATGGCCGCAGCGCTACCCGGCGGCCCGGGCGCTAAACCGTGACGCCGAAGCCCCGCCGGGCCAGCCGCAGCATCACCTGACCGGGTGCGGTGAGCTCCACGAGCTTGGCGGTGCAGGCCCGGTCGAGCCGCTGCAGGACCGCCTCGGTGGTGCCGTCCCGGCGGGCCCGGTCGAGCGCGGCCGCGTTGTGCCACACCTTGGCCCGCGCCTCGCGCAGGACCCGTTTCGTCGCGGCCCGGTTGAGCGGCCCGAGCAGCCGGTCCCGCCATCGCACGCCGGACACCGGGCGCATCTGCGCGTCCTCGGCCCCGACCCGGTCGACGAGCACCGCGTCGACATGGCGGTGGTCGGCTTCCCGTTGCCCGAGCCGATGCGGGTCGTCGAACTCGGCCGGCGAGATCACGGCGACGAGCGACTGCGGCAGGTCGTAGTTGATGTGCGCGTTCATCCCCAGCAGCACGTGCCGCAGCGGTGGCAGGCCGGGCCGGTCGCGGGCGGTGTCGAACGCCACCGTCCACGGCCCCGGCACCGGCGCGCCTGCGAGGCGGGCGTCGAACGCGTCGAGGTACAGCTCGGCGAACACCACGTCCCACCGCTCGAGCCACGGCCCGTCGCGGAACCCGCCCCGGTCGATCTCCTCCGCGACCGCGAGGGTGGTGCGCAGGTACGTCTGGTGGAAGAATCGGCGTGCGTCGCCCGCGTCGAGGCGTCCGAGCGAGCTTTCCATCCGCCGGACGATCCGCGCGACGCTCTCCTCCATCCCGTCATCGTAGTGGGGCCATGCCATGCGCAGATTCATCGTCACGGGCGCGCCCGGGGCCGGCAAGACATCGATCATCACCGCGCTCACCGGCGTCACGGCGGTGCCGGAGGCAGCGACCGACGTCATCGCCGCCGAGCAGGCGCGCGGCGTCGCCGAGCCGTGGGCCGACCCCGGCTTCGCCGACCGCGTGGCGGCCCTGCAGCGCCGCCGCCAGCTCGCCGCCACCGGCCCGGTCCAGGTCTTCGACCGCTCGCCGCTGTGCACCCTGGCCCTGGCGGTCTACAGTGGACTCGCCCCGTCGGAGCTGCTCCGGGCCGAGGTCGAGCGCGCCGCTTCGCTGTACGACCGCCGGGTGCTGCTCGTGCGCCCGATCGGCTTCGTCACCCGGACCGCCGCCCGGCGCATCTCCTACGCCGACTCGCTGCACTTCGAGCGCATCCATCAGCAGGTGTACCGCGAGCAGGGCTACGAACTGGTCGACGTCCCGCCCGGGCCGCCGGCCGAGCGGGTGGCGCTCGTCGCCGGATACCTCGCCGCCTGGACGTTGACCCGGATCGAGTAGAGCGAGCTCGACGCGCAGATGTAGAGATCGTTGCGGCGCCGGCCGCCGAACGTGAAGTTGGCGACGACCTCCGGCACCAGCAGCTTGCCGATCAGCGTGCCGTCCGGGTCGAAGCAGTGCAGCCCGTCGTGGGCGGCGACCCAGATCCGCCCGCCGTCGTCGAGGCGCACCCCGTCGAAGCTGCCGTTGTCGCAGGTACCGAAGACCTCACCGCCGCTCAGTGCCCCGCCCGCGCCGACGGCGAAGCGGCGCAGGTGCTTGCGGCGGGTGTCCACGACGTACAGCGTCCGCTCGTCGGCGCTGAACGCCAGGCCGTTGGGGCGCTCGAAGTCGTCGGCGACCACCCGGACGTCGCCGGTGGCCGGGTCGAGGCGGTAGACGTGGCAGGCGCCGATCTCGCTCTCCGCCCGGTAGCCCTCGTAGTCGGTGTCGATGCCGTACGACGGGTCGGTGAACCACAGCGAGCCGTCGCTGTGCTCGACGATGTCGTTCGGGCTGTTGAACCGCTTGCCGTCCACCCGCTCGGCGAGCACCGTCACCGAGCCGTCGTGCTCGGTGCGGGTCACCCGCCGGGTGCCGTGCTCGCAGCTGACCAGCCGCCCGGCCCGGTCGACGGTGTGGCCGTTGGCGTAGTCGGACGGCTGCCGGAAGACCCCGACGGCGCCGGTCAGCTCGTCGTAGCGCAGCATGCGGTCGTTCGGGATGTCGCTGAACACGAGGTACCGCCCGGCGGCGAAGTAGGCCGGCCCCTCCGTCCACCGTCCGCCGGTCCAGAGCCGCTCCATCCACTCGTCCCCGTTGCACCGCCGGAACCGCTCGTCGAGGACCTCGAACCTGGCCTTGACCCGATCCATCCCGCGTCTACTCCTCGAGCTAGGTGACGTTGCGTGTCTGGAAGGCGGCGCGGATCAGCTCGCCGAGCACCTCCTCGTCGACGTCGGCGAGGCGCTTGACGTAGACGCAGCTCTTGCCGGTCGTGTGGCTGCCGAGCCGGGCGCGGAGCGACTCGTCGTCCGGCAGGTAGTACAGCACCAGGGCCTGCTTGCGCGGGGAGAACCCGATCGCCGGAGTGTCACCCTCGCGGCCCGACTCGTAGCGGTAGTGGTGCGAGCCGAACCCGATGATCGAGCCGCTCCACAGCGCGGGCGGGGCACCCGTCACGTCGGCGGCCAGCGCACACAGTCGTTCGGCGTCGGCCCGGCGCTGGGCGTCGGGCACCGTGGACAGGAAGGCGGCCACGTCGCTGTCGTCAGCCATGCCCGACACCGTACCGCGCCGATCGACCGGCATAAGGTGGACGAATGGCCGAGATCGTGCAGAACGCCGAGGTACTGGAGCTGCTGGACGAGCTGACCGTGATGACCGGGCGGGCGGACCCCTATCCACGGTACGCCCGGCTGCGGGAGATCTCCCCGGTCGTGCGGGCCGCGGACGGGGCGCTCGTCGTGACCGGGTACGCCGACTGCACCACGGTCGTGCGCGACCCGCGCTTCGCCCACCTGCCCGCCGACATGCTCGCGTTGATCGGCCTGCCCGACTGGCGCGACCACCCGGCCCTGCTCCAGCTGTTCACCAGCCTGCTCACCCTCAACCCGCCCGACCACACCCGGCTGCGCCGCCTGGTCGGCTCGGCCTTCACCGCCCGCCGCGTCCAGGCGCTGCGCCCGGCGATCGAACGCATGGTCGCCGAGCTGTGCGACGCGATGGACCCGGAGGCCGACTTCGTCGACGCGTTCGCGTTCCCGCTGCCCGTCGGGGTCATCGGCGAGCTGCTCGGCGTGCCGGCCGCCGACCGCGCGCAGTTCCAGACGCTCGTGCGGGACTGGACCCAGGTCCTCGAGGTGATCACCCCGGAGGTGCTGCGCACCGCCGACCCGGCCGCCGCGACGATCCGCGCGTACCTCGCCGACCTGGTCGAGCAGCGCCGCCGCGAACCGGCCGACGACCTGCTCACCGCGCTGGTCCAGGCCCAGGCGGCGGACGACCGGCTCACCGACGACGAGGTGCTCAGCAACGCCGCGCTGCTGTTCGCCGCCGGGTTCGAGACGACGACCAACCTGCTCGCCAACGGCCTGTCCGCCCTGTTCGCGCACCCTGACCAGGCCTTCGGCGATCCCGAGCGGGCCGTCGAGGAGCTGCTGCGGTACGACAGCCCGGTCCAGATCGCGACGCGGGTCGTGACCGAGCCGGTCGAGCTCGGCGGCATCCCGGTCGAGGCGGGGGAGCGGGTGGTGGCGTACCTCGGCGCCGGCAACCGCGACCCCCGGCGCTTCCCCGACCCCGGCGCGCTGCGGCTCGACCGGCCGGACAACGCACCGCTGTCGTTCGGCGGCGGCATCCACTACTGCCTCGGCGCGCCGCTGGCCCGGCTGGAGGCCCAGATCGCGTTCCCGGCCCTGCTGGCCCGCTTCCCGTCACTCGCCCCGGCGGACCGGCCGGAGCGCCGGGACAGCCTCAGCCTGAAGGGTTTCACGTCCCTGCCGGTGCGCACGCGTTAGGGTGGGGCGCGTGTGGAGCGTGGCGATCCTCGGCCCCGGCGGCGTCGGCGGCCTGCTCGGCGGCGTGCTGGCCCGGGCCGGTCACCCGGTGTCCGTCCTGGCCCGCCCTTCGTCGGCCGAGGTGCTGGAGCGGGACGGCCTGACCGTCCACAGTGTCCAGTTCGGCGACTTCACGGTACCGGTGCAGACCCGCATCCCCACCCCGCCCGACCTCACCGTGGTGGCGACCAAGGCCACGGCGCTGCCCGAGGCCCTCGACGGCCTCACACCCGGCGGCCTGATCCTGCCGCTGCTCAACGGCGTCGACCACCTGGCGCTGCTGCGCACCCGCTTCCCGGCCCAGGACGTGGTGGCCGGCTCGATCCGCGTCGAGTCGACCCGCGTGGCTCCCGGCCGCATCGAGCACACCAGCCCGTTCTCGGCGATCGAGCTGGCCGGCGACCCGGTGGACCCGGCCCGCGTGGAGTCGCTGGCGGAGGTCCTGCGGTCGGCCGGCTTCGAGGTGACGGTCCGCTCCAGCGAGGCCCTGGTGCTGTGGGAGAAGATGGCGCTGCTGGCCCCGCTCGCCCTGCTCACGACGGCGGCCCGCGCCCCGGTCGGCGAGGCCCGCACGGCCCGCCGCGCCGACCTGGAGGCCGTGGTGCACGAGGTGGCCGCGGTGGCGCGGGCGAGCGGCACGACGACCGACCCGTCCCGCATCCTGACGGTGATCGACGGCATACCACCGGCCATGAAGTCGTCGATGCTGCGCGACGCCGAGGCCGGCCGCCCGCTGGAACTGGACGCGATCGGCGGCTCGGTCCTGCGCGCGGGCGCCCGCCTGGGCGTCGACACCCCGGCCACGGCCCGCGTGGTGGCAGAGCTCCGCGCGACCTGACCGGCCGGTTGCGGCCTGCGCGCGCTGTGACCCCCGCGCGCTGTGACCCCCGCGCGCTGTAACCCGCGCGTGGTGTGGCTTCGCCACGGCGTGGGCTCTGTGTGGTGGGCTCTGCGCGGTATGGGCTCAGCTCTCCACCCTTCCGCGCGGCGCCGCCGTCCGGCGTGATCGCGAAGCTCCGGCGCTCGTAGAAGCGTCCGGGGTCAGCCGCCGTCCGCGGTGAGCGTCGCGCCGAGGTCCGCGGCCAGCGCGGCCGCCTCCCGTAGCGCCGCCGCGTCGTCCGTACGCAACTCGACCGACCCGTCGCTGGCGTCGCGATGGAGCGGCACCGAGGCCGACCACAGCACGACCGGCGGGCACGCGATCCACCGAACACCCGACGGGAGCCGGGCCGGGGTCCGCTCCGACAGCGCGAACCCCGGCCGCCGCAGCGCCACGCCCGGCCAGTCGGACGCATGCACCGGCGCCAGGCGGTGGGCTGGCGGCAGCGGGACCTCGACCGGCCCGTCCGGCGTGTAGACCTCCAGCTCCTCACCCACCACCCAGGCGTCCAGCGCCGTGGCCAGCGCCAGCATCGCCGCGATCGCCGCGTCGGAGGGGTGTTTGGCGGAGACGGCGCCGGCGCGGTACCACAGGGCGGTGCCGTCCGGCAGTTCGACGCAGGCGGGCGGGTACCACGGCAGGTCCGCTGCCACCGCCCGCCATTCGGCCAGGCCGATGGGGCAGCGAGCGGCGTGGTACCACTCCAGGTTGCGGGTGATGAAGACGTCGTACCCCATGCCGGCAGGCTACGGGAGGCGGGCGGGGATCATCGGGGTCAGCTGTTCGATGTCGTGGCGGGCGCGGACCGCGGCGATCGCGGACTGGTCCGGTGGGCCGCCCGCGGCGACGATCGCGCCCAGTTCGGCGAGGTACGACTCGTGGCCGGACGGGGCGACCAGGAACAGCAGGCGGGCCGGGGCCGGGCCCGGGTTCGCGAACGCGTGTGGGCAGCCCGGCGGGACGAACAGGACGCTGCCCGGGCCGCCGCGCAGCACCGTCTCGCCCGTCGACGACGTCCAGCGCTGCCAGTCGCCGGAGGTCAGGCGCTGCGGCTCGAAGGCCAGGAGGTCCAGCTCGCCGGACAGGACGTAGAACACCTCCTCGGCCGCAGCGTGGCGGTGGGCGCCGACGTCGAAGCCCGGCGCCACGTCGGCCTCGAACATCGACCACGTCGCCGAGTGCGATGCGCCGACCTTCAGGGTCATCCCGGCGGTGGGCAGCCGGGTGCCGGCGCCCGGGGGAAGCATCAAGCCGTCCGTCATGCCGCCATCCTCCGGCACATCGAGGCATGCGAACCTGGTACCGCTGCTACCACCCGGGAGGGCGGGCGATGGCCGAGGCACGGCACGGCGAGCTGGCCGCGTTCCTGCGCGCGCACCGGGCCCGGCTGCGGCCCGCCGACGTGGGGCTCCCGCCCGGGCCCGGGCGGCGCCGCACCCCGGGGCTGCGCCGCGAGGAGGTGGCGCAGCTGTCGGGGGTCGGCCTCACGTGGTACACCTGGCTCGAACAAGGCCGCCGGATCCCCGCATCGGCGCAGGTCGTGGACGCCCTCGCCCGGGCGCTGCGGCTCGACCCGGACCGGCACCGCCACCTGCGCGGCCTCGCCGGGCTGCCCGCCGTCGCGGCGGCGGTACCGCTGCCCGCCGAGCGCCTGCAGCGGCTGGTCGACAGCGTGGCGCCCAACCCGGCCGCCGTCTACGACGCGCACTACGACTACGTGGCCTGGAACGAACCGTACGTACGGGTCCGGCACGACCCCGGCCGGGCCGCGCCGGGCCGGCGCAACTGGGTGTGGCTGCTGTTCACCGACGCGGCGGTGCGGGCGCGGATGCCCGGCTGGGAGGCCGCGGCGCGGGCCGTGCTCGGGCAGTTCCGGGCGGCGGCCGGGCAGGGCGGCCACGACCCGCGCTTCGCCGAGCTGGTGGCGGCGCTCCAGGCGGCGAGCCCGCAGTTCCGCGCCTGGTGGGCCGACTATCCGGTGCGGGAGTTCAGGCCCGCGGTCATCACGGTGGCCCACCCGCAGGCCGGGCCGATCGCGCTGGAGCTGTTCCAGCTGCGCCCGGCCGAGCACCCCGACGCGCTGCTCGTGGTGCAGGTGCCGGCGACCGGGGACGACCGGCGGCGGGTCGGGCTGCTACTGGGGTGAGCCGGCGAGGTCGGCGCCCAGGCGGGTGCGGTAGTACAGCACCGAGCGGCCCGAGCGGCGGCGCTGGACCAGGCCGGCGTCGTGCAGCACGCGCAGGTGGCCGCCGACCGAGCCGAGGCCGTGGCCGGTCAGGGCGACGAGCTGGGTGGTGCTCTTCGGCGCGTCCAGCAGCAGCTGCAGGATCTCCGCGCGCACCGGGCCGAGCAGCCGGGCCAGGGGCGCCGGGGCCCGGGCGGTCGTCGGCTCGGCGAGCCAGCCCCGGCACGGGTACACCAGCGCGTGGGTGTCGCCGGGCTCCTCCCAGGCGACCCAGCCGCGCGGCGCCGTCGTCGGGATGAACAGCAGCCGGCCGCCGGTGACCGCCCGCGGCGGGTAGTCGTAGGTGTTGACCTGCAGGCGGCCGTCGCCGAGCCAGCGCATGCCGGGGCGCAGGCCCTCCAGGACGGCCGCCCAGCCGCCGCTGCTGAGCCGCTCGGTGCGGGCGACGACGTCGGCCTGGAGCACCCGGCGGCGCCGCGGCCAGTCGCCGGCCAGGGTGTGCTCCCACGTCCAGGCGATCAGCTCGACGGCCCGCCCGACCAGGCCGGGCTCGCGCAGCACCGGCGGCACCGGCCGGTCGTACTCCTCGGCGATGTCGGCGAGCGCGTCGGCGTCGCTGGTGGCGGCGAGCCGGGCCAGCTCGTCCGCGAACGCCGGGTCGTCCGCCCGCGGCGGCTTGACCAGGAAGTCGGCGATCCAGCCGGGCCGGATCGCGGCGTGCAGGAACGGCAGCGCGAACGGGTCGTCGCCCCACCGGGCCCGTAGCGTCGGGCCGTGCGCGCGCAGCCACTCGCGCTGGGCCGCCGACGTGGCGTGCTGCCCGCCGAACGCGGCCAGGCTCGCCACCGTCTCCGCCAGCGGGGACACGACGAACCGGCTGCCGGCCAGCACGTCGGCGCTGATCCGCCACAAACCCACGATGTTTCGCCTCCACGCGAAACTGTACCGGTGGTGCGCCCGCTGCTCGCAGACTGCGGCCCATGCGCACCTACCGCGAACTGTTCGCGAACGCCGAGTTCACGGCCCTCTTCGGTACCGTGTCCGCCCAGGTCGCCGCGGCCACGCTCAGCGGCACCGCGCTCGGCACGCTGGTCTTCGCCGCGACCGGCTCGCCCCTGCTCGCCGCGCTGAGCCTCTTCGGCTCGTCGTTCGCCCAGGTCGTCGGGGCGGCCACCGTCCTGTCCGCGGCCGACCGGCTGCCGCCCCGGGCCACGCTCACCGGCCTGGCCGTGTTCACGGCGCTGACCACCGCGCTGCTGAGCGTGCCGGGCCTGCCGATCGCCGCCGCCTTCGCCGTGGTCCTCGCCCAGGGCCTGGTGGGCTCGGTGGGCGGCGGCGTGCGGTACGGCCTGCTCGCCGAGATCCTCCCGCCCGGCGGCTACCTGCTGGGCCGCTCGCTGCTGAACATGTCGGTCGGGGCCAGCCAGATCGCCGGGTTCGCGCTCGGCGGGGTGTTCGTCGCGGCCGTGTCGCCGCGCGGCGCGCTGCTCGCCGGGGCCGGGATGAGCCTGGTCGCGGCCGTCGTCGCGCGGTTCGGGCTGACCGCCCGGCCGGCCCGCGCGGCCGGCCGGGTGTCGGTGCGCGAGACCTGGCGGGGCAACCGCGCGCTGTGGTCGTCGCCGGCCCGCCGCGCGGTGTACCTCGGGCTGTGGATCCCCAACGGCCTCATCGTGGGCTGCGAGGCGCTGTTCATCCCGTACGCCCCCACCGGCGCGAGCGTGCTGTTCGTGACCGCCGCGCTGGGCATGCTGGCCGGCGACGCCCTGGCCGGCCGTTACCTGCCGGCGTCGCGGCGCCGCGCGCTGACGGTCCCGGCGCTGGTCCTGCTCGCGCTGCCGTACCTGGCGTTCGCCGTCCACCCGCCGCTGTGGCTCGCCGCGGGCGTGGCCGCGGTCGCGTCGGCCGGCTACTGCGCCAGCCTGCTGCTGCAGGACCGGCTGGTCGAGCTGACCCCGCCGGCGCTGCTCGGCCAGGCCCTGGGCCTGCACTCGTCCGGCATGCTGACCATGCAGGCGGTCGGCGCGACCGTGGCCGGCGCGGTGGCCCAGCTGGTGTCCCCGGGCACCGCGATGGCCGTGATGGCGAGCGCGTCGCTGCTGGTGACGGCGGCCCTCGGCTGGGCGTTGGCTAGAGTGGACCGCCGTGATCACCATTCGGCCGGCGACCCGCTCGGACGTGCCGCGGATCGTAGCCCTGCTGGCCGATGACGCCCTGGGCGCGACCCGCGAGTCCCCGGGCGATCCGGAACGCTATGAGACCGCCTTCGACGCCGTCGCCGCCGACCCGGCGCAGCTGCTCGTGGTGGCGACGACGGCGGACGGCGAGGTGGTCGGCACGCTGCAGCTGACGTTCATCCCCGGCCTGGCCCGCCGCGGCGCCCTGCGCGCCCAGATCGAGGCGGTCCGGGTGGCGTCGTCGGCGCGCGGCGCGGGCCTGGGCGAGACGCTGCTGCGCTGGGCGGTGGAGGAGTCCCGCCGCCGCGGCGCCGCCCTGGTCCAGCTGACCTCGGACGCGGCCCGCCCGGACGCCCACCGCTTCTACGAGCGCCTCGGGTTCACCGCCACGCACGTCGGGTTCAAGCTGGCGCTCTGAGGTACACCGCGGACCCGGTGCCACGTCGGGTTCACGACTGCGGGCCGCGGCGGGGCGCGTGCAACGTACGTGGAGGCGACCCACACTGGCCGTGCTGTGCCACGCTCGGGTGGTCGTCGATCGCGTCCGGTATGCGAGGAGTGGCGTGGAGTTCCGGATCCTGGGCCCGCTGGAGGTGGTGGCGGACGGGCGGGCCGTGCCCGTCGGCGGCCCCAAACCGCGGGCCGTGCTCACGGCGCTGCTGCTCGACGCCGGCCGGGTGGTCACCGTCGAGCGCCTCGTCGGTGCCGTCTGGGGCGAGGAGCCGCCACCGAGCGCCCGCAACGCCCTGCAGACGTACCTGTCCCGGCTGCGCCGCGCGCTCGGCACCGGCACGCTGCGGCACCACCACGGCGGGTACGAGCTCGTCGCCGGGCCGGACCAGATCGACGCCCGGCGGTTCGAGGCGGCCGTCGCCGACGCCCGAGCGGCCCTCGCCGGCAGCGACCCCGGTAGAGCGCTGCACACCGTCAGTGGCGCGCTGGCGCTGTGGCGCGGACCGGCCCTGCTCGACGTGGCCGGCGAGCTGTTCGCCCAGGCCGAGATCGCCCGCCTCACCGAGCTGCGCGCCGTCGCCGCCGACCTGCGGGTCGAGTGCCTGCTCGCGGCGGGCCGCACCGCCGACGCGGTGGCCGGCGCGGCCGAGCTGGTCGCCGCCGACCCGGTCCGGGAGGGCAGCCGCGGGCAGCTGATGCTTGCGCTGTACCGCGCCGGCCGCCAGACGGAGGCCCTGGCCACGTACCGGGAGCTGCGGGAGCTGCTCGCCGAGCGGTTCGGCCTCGACCCGGGCGAGGACCTCGAGGCCCTGGCCCAGTCGATCCTCCGCCAGGACCCGGCCCTGACCCCGCCGCCGGTGCCGGCGCCCCGCGGGGAGCGGGAGCCGTGGGTGCCCGACACCCGGCTCCCGGCGCCGCTCGACCGGTTCGTCGGGCGGGAGCGGGAGCTCGCCGACGTGCGCGAGCTGCTCGCCGGGCACCGGCTCGTCACGCTCACCGGCCCGGGCGGGGCCGGCAAGACGCGGCTCGCCGTCGAGGTGTGCCGGACCGCCGGGACCGCGGTGCGGGTGGCCGAGCTCGCCGGGATCGACGACGACGTGCTGCTCGAACCGGCGCTCGCGCACGCGTTCGGCCTCGCCGTCGACACCGGGCCGGGCGGGATCGCCGCGGTCGTCGGGGACGCCGGCGTGGTGCTGCTGCTCGACAACGGCGAGCAGCTCGCCGGGGCGCTCGCGGTACTGGTGCCGAAGCTCCTCGCCGAGCTGCCCGGGCTGCGGGTGCTCGTCACCAGCCGGCTGCCGCTGTCGGTCGCGGGGGAGCGGCGGTACCCCGTGCCGCCGCTCGACCCCGGCACCGACGCGGTCGAGCTGTTCCTCGACCGGGCCGCCGCCGTGCTGCCCGGGTGGGCCTGCGACGGCGCCGAGCGGGCCGTGGTCGCCGAGGTCTGCGCCCGCCTCGACGGGCTGCCGCTCGCCGTGGAGCTGGCCGCGGCGCAGCTCGTCGCGCTGTCCCCGGCGCAGATCCGCGACCGGCTCGACGACCCGGGCACGCTGCGCAGCGCCCGGCGGGACGTCGCCGACCGCCACCGCAGCCTGGACAGCGCGATCGACGTCACGTACCGGCTGCTCGACGCCCCGCAGCGGGACCTGTTCGGGCGGCTCAGCGTGTTCGCGGGGCCGTTCGACCTCGACGCCGCGGAGGCCGTCGCCGGCGGGGCGGAGGTGCTGGCGCCGTTGACGGCGCTCATCGCCGGCTCGCTCGTGACGCCGCTGCCCGCCACGTCGCCGCGGCGCTACCGGATGCTGCAGACGCTGCGGCAGTACGCCATCCGCCGGATGAAACCCGCGGACCTCCGCGACGCCCAGCACCGCCACCTCGGCCGGGCCGTGGCCCTCGCCGCCACCGCCGACCGGGAGCTGCGCGGCCCCGACGCCCGGCGCTGGTTCGCCGCCCTCACCGCCGAGCAGGACAACCTCCGCGCCGCCCTCGCCTTCGCGTCCGGCGGCGCCGACCCCGCCGCCGGCCTGCGGCTCGCCGCCGACCTGGGCTGGTTCTGGTACCGCGGCGGCCACATCGTCGAGGGCCTGCGCTGGCTCGGCCTGGGCCTGGCGGGGGGTCAGGCGGGGGGTCAGGCGGGGGGTCAGGCGGGGGGTGGCGACCCCGACGACCGGGCCCGCGCCCACACGGGCCTGGCCTGCCTGCACTACCTCGCCGGTGACCTCGGCGCGAGCGGCGCCGCGATCACCGCCGCCCGCGACCTGGCCGTGGCGCCGGCGACCGCGGCCCGCGCCGCCGTCTACCACACGCTGTTCCTCGGCCTGCGCGGCGACGTGGCGGCCGGTGCCGCCGCCGGCCGGGACGCCCAGGCCCGCGCGCTCGCCACCGGCGAGGGCTGGCTGCTCGCCGAGGCCCTCATCAGCGTCGCCCAGGTCACCTGGGCCGGCGGCGACCCGGCGGGCGCGGCCGTGGTGCTCGACTACGCGGTCGCGGCGGCGACGGCGAGCGGGTTCGCGTGGGCGGCCGGCTCGGCCCGCTGGATGCACGCCCAGCTGGCCCTGTCGACGGGCCGGTTCCCGCAGGCGTACGAGCTGGCGTCCCGCGCCGTCGCCGACCTCGACGCCCAGGACGACGTGACCGGCTGGCTCGCCGCGGCGTTCCTGCTCGCCGCGACGCTGACGCTCACCGGCCGCCCGGCCCCCGGCGCGGTCCTGCTCGGCGCGGTGGAGGCGCTGGGTGGCCGGGTCGGCTACGCGCCGGAGCGGATGGACCCGGTCAACGGGCCGCGGCTGGCCGGGATCGTCCGCGGGGCCCTGCCGCCGCGGGAGTTCGCGGCCGCCCACGCGCGGGGTGCCGCGATGACCCGCGACGAGGTCCGGTCAGTCCTCCTCCTTGAGCACGGGCAGTAGGTGCTCGACGACGGCGACCAGCTGCCCGCGCACCTTCGCCGCCGACACGCCGCGGTCGGCGACGACGGTGAGGCGGGCGTACAGGTTGGCGTCGCGGACGTGCAGGTCGTAGGTGAGCCCGGCATCCCCGTTCGTCGATGCCGAGAACCCGTCGGTCCACACCCCGGACACGTCGGCCACGGTGGCGCCGGCCGCGTCGGCGGCGGCCTTGGCGGTGTCGTAGTGGGCGGTCGCCTCGCTCGCCGACGCCGGCGTGGCGAGGAGCACCTTGAGGCTGCGGACCGCCCCGCCCTCGGCGAACATGAGCGTGCAGCCGGGCATCGCGGTGTCCTGGGCGGGCGCCTGCCCGGTCACCGTCCCCAGCCCGCCGACGGGCGCGGCGGCGACCTCGGCACACGGGTCCCAGGGCGCGGCGTAGGTGGTGCTCGGCAGCAGGAACACGAACACCCCGCAGCCGACGCAGGCCAGCAGGAACGACCCGACGATGGTCCCGACGACGATGAGCACGGTCCGGTTCACCCTCGCGATGGTGCGGCCCGCGGGCCCGACCGTCAGTCGGCAATCGGTCCCCTTCGGGTTTCGGTCGCTTGCCGGTCCTGACGCGGCTGGTCCGCGACCACCAGGGCGACCGACGCCGCCTCGAACGGCACTACCGTCACGGTAGACCGGGCGTTCAGTCGCGCTGCGTGACGAACACGTACTCGCGGCCGGGCCGGTCCGGGGCCTGCCGCACGTCGAGCACGCGGAACCCGGCCGCCGTCAGCGACGTCACCAGCTCGTCGTGGTCGCGGAAGCGCAGCGTCGAGTCGGACGTCAGCACCTCGCCGGAGGGGAAGCGGTACGTGTACCGGAACGACACGAACGGCAGCCGGACGTCGGTGACGACGAGGCGCTGCTCGACCCCGGCGCGGACCTCGACGCCGCCCCACTCCTCCCACGCCCGGTACGCCGGGCGGCGGGTCTCGAACACGAACCGGCCGCCGGGCCGCAGCGCGCCGTGGATCCCGCGCAGCGTCGCCGCCCAGTCCTCGTCGGTGAGGAACACCTGGGCCACGTTCCCGGTCATCGTCGCCAGGTCGGCCTCCAGCGCCCCCACCACGGAGACGTCGCCGTGGACCCAGGTGACGTCGGAAGACTTCGCGCGGGCGACGGCGAGCGACGCGGCCGCCGGGTCGACGCCGACCACCGCGTAGCCGCGGGACGCCAGCAGCACGGCCAGCGAGCCCGTGCCGCAGCCCACGTCGAGCACCAGCCGCGCGCCGGACTCCTCGGCGATCGCCAGGTAGGCGGCGAGGTCGCCACGGTCGCCGTCGAAGGTGTCGTAGACCGGCGCCAGCCGCGGATGCGCGAAGATGGCGTCCGGCGACGTCACAGGTCGCAGAGCTTCTGCTCGGACGCGATGTCGTCGAGCACGGCCTCCAGGGAGGCGATGCGGCGGTGCGCCTCGTCGGCGAGCTGGACCCGCAGCCGCAGCCAGTCCTCGAGCCCCGGCTCGGCCGGCAGCGTGTCGAGCATCTCGCGGATCTCGGCGACGCTCAGCCCGACCCGCTGGGCCACCCGGGCGACCTTCACCCGGCACACCGCGTCGCGCTCGAACCGGCGCTGGTTGCCGCCGGTGCGGGCGGCGTGGATGAGGCCCTGCCGCTCGTAGAAGCGCACGGCGGAGGCGGCGACGCCGCTCTCGGCGGCCACGTCGCTCACGGTCAGGCTCACGCTTGACTTCAACATTTGTTTCAGTTTTACCGTCGGCGGCATGACTGAGCAAGCCCTCCCGCTGACCGTCGCGGTGATCGTCGGCAGCGTCCGGCGCCCGCGCGTCGGCCGGGCCGTCGCCGAGTGGTTCGCGGGCGTCGGCGCGCGGACCACCGCGCACAAGCTCGACGTGATCGACCTCGCCGAGGTCGACCTCCCCCTCGCCGACACCCGGCCGGGCGGCTGCCACGAGAGCCCGATCGCCGGGCGGCTCGCGGCGGCGGACGCGTTCGCGGTCGTCACCCCGGAGTACAACCACAGCTACCCGGCGGCGCTGAAGAACGCCATCGACTGGCACTACCGGCAGTGGATGTTCAAGCCGGTCACGTTCGTCTCCTACGGCGCCGGCTCGGGCGGGGTCCGGGCCGTGGAGCACCTGCGGCTGGTCTTCGCCGAGCTGCACGCCGCCACCACCCGCCACGGCGTCGTGCTCAACGCGCCGTGGGAGCGCCTCGGCCCGCAGGGGGTCCTGGACGCCGACCCGGGCGCGGAGCGGGCCGCCGAGACGGCGCTGCGGGAGCTGACGTGGTGGGGCGGCGCGCTGAAGGCCGCCCGCGCGGCCGGACCGTTCGAGGCGTGAGCGTGGCGTCCGCGCTCGACCCGGCGACGCGCCGCCTCGGCGGTTTCCTCGCGCTCGGCGGGCTGATGGTCGTCGTCGACACGACCGTCGTGGTGGTGGCGGTACCGCGGCTCGTCCACGACTTCGGCGCCTCTCTCGCCACGGTCCAGTGGGCGACCGCCGGCTACGCCCTGGCCCTCGTGGCGGTGCTGCCGCTGGCCGCCTGGGCGGCGGCCCGGTTCGGCACCCGCGCCACCTACCTCGCGGCGCTCGCCGGCTTCACCGGCGCGTCGCTGCTCACCGGCCTGGCCTGGAACGTCGGCGCCCTCATCGCGTTCCGCGTCCTGCAGGGCCTCGGCGGCGGGCTGCTCAACCCGGTCGGCACCGCGATCGCCCTGGCCGCCGTGCCGCCCGGCCGGCGGGGCGCGATGATGAGCCTGCTCGGGCTGCCGGTGCTGGTCGGGCCGCTCGCCGGGCCGATCCTGGCCGGCCTGCTGGTCGACCACGCGTCGTGGCGGTGGGTGTTCTGGCTCAACGTGCCGATCGGCGTGGCCGCGCTGCTGCTCGGCCGCCGCCTGCTGCCGGCGCCGCCGCTGGACCGCGACCGGGTGCCGCTGGACGTGCCCGGCCTGCTGCTGCTCAGCCCGGGCGTGACGCTCGTCGTCCTCGGCCTGTCCGGGTCCGGGCCGGCGCTCGCCGTGGCCGCGGCGGCCGGGGCCGTTCTCGTGGCGGTGTTCGTCGTGCGGTCGGGGCGGGTCGCGGTGCCGCTGCTGCGCCTCGACGTGCTGCGGCAGCGGGCCACCGCCGCCGGCGCCGCGACCCTCGCCCTGTTCGCGGCCGCGTACTTCGGCGCCGGGCTCGTCGGCCCGCTGTACGTGCAGGTCGTCCGGGGCGATCCGGCGACCGCCGCGGGTGCGCTGGCCCTGCCCCAGGCCCTGGCGACCGGCCTGACCCTCCAGGTCGCGACCCGCCTGGTCGACCGTTTCCCGGCCCGGCGGATCGTCGGCCTCGGCATCGCGACGGCCTTCTCGGGCACGGTACTGCTGGTCGCCGTCCTCGACGCGCACACCCCGTACCCGGCCCTGGCCGCGATCGGCGCGCTCACCGGCGTGGGTGTCGGCGCCACCATCATGCCGGTGATGACGGCGGCCACCCGGACCCTGCCCACCGACCGCCTCCCGTCGGCGACGACCGTGCTGAACATCGTGTCGCAGACGGCGATCGCCGCCGGCACGGCGATCGTCACCGCCGTGCTGTCCTGGCGCGCGGACGCCCACGCCGGCCTGACCGTCGCCGAGGCTGCCGGGCTGGCGGGCCAGGCCCGCGCGGACCACGCGCCGACGCTGGCTGCCGCGGTCCGCGACACCCTCGCCGTGCCGGCCGCGCTCATGGCCGCGGCCTGGCTGGCCGCCCGCCGCCTCCCGCGGGGCGGCGACGCGCCCTACGGCCCGACGGTCACCAGCCAGTCGCCCGCCGCGACGGCGTCGCCCGGCGACGCGTGATGCCGCAGCATCGTGCCCGGGTTCGGCGGGGCGCAGACCCGCCACAGCGCGGTCTCGGGCGTGCGGATGACGGCGAGGGGCGCGTCCGCCGCGTACCGCTCGCCGGGCGCGACCAGCCAGCGCAGCAGCACGCCGCCGACGTCCCAGCGCAGCGGGGTCCGTTCCGGGCCGGTGCGCTGCGGGTCCTGGAGGCGGTCGCCGAGCCGTCCCGCGAGGACCGCCGCGCCCTGGACGACGGCCAGGTCCGGGTCCTCGGGGCGGCGCAGCGGACGGCCGAGCGCCCGGGCGACGGTCGCGGCGACCACCGGGGTACGGCAGGTGCCGCCCGCCAGCAGCACCGCGGTCACCTGCTCGGGCCGCACGCCGCAGGCGTCGAGCAGGCCGGTGCAGCAGCCGACGGTGCGGCCCAGCAGCGGGGCGACGAGCGCGGCCAGGTCGTCGCGGTGCAGCGTGTACGGCGGGGCGAGCGGCGTCAGGTAGTCCTCGACGTCGTCGGCGTCGCTGAGCTGGTGCTTGACGCTGCGGACGAACTCGCGCACCTGCACGCCGAGGCGCAGCCGGGCGACCCGGTCGGCCGTGGCCGGGGCGAGCGTCGCGGCCAGCTCCGGCCCGCCCGTCTCGTTGAGGTGCGCGGCGAGCAGCGCGTCGATGTCGCGCCCGCCGCAGTCGTCGAGGGCCGCGTGGCCGAGCACCTCGTGGCCCTCCCCGGCCGCGCCGACCCGCACGAGGGCCGCGTCGAAGGTGCCACCGCCGAAGTCGTACACCAGGACGACGTCACCGGCGGCGAAGGGCGCACCCGCGAGAGGTGCGAGGGCCGCCGCGACCGGCTCCGGCGCCAGCTCGACGTCGTCGAAGCCGGCGGCGGCGCCGGCGTCGAGCATGCGGTCACGGCGCGGGTCGCCCGGCCCGTAGGAGGCGGGGACGGTGAGCAGCAGCCGCTCGACCGGCCCGCCGTGCAGCTCCTCGGCGCGCTCCCGGAACACCCGCAGGACGGCGGCGACGAGCTCCTCGGGCCGGTACGCGGCGTCGCCGAGCGGGATCGGCGCGGTCTCGCCGAGGTCGCGCTTGAACTCGGCCCGGTACGCGGCCGGCTCGGCCCGCTTGCGCCGCTCGGCGACGGTACCGACGAGCAGCCCGTCGCCGGCCCGGCAGACCGACGACGGCCAGGTGTACAGCCCGCTCGCCGACTCCTTGAGCAGGCGCACCGGCGCCCCGTCCACGACCAGCGCCGCCGACGACGTCGACGTGCCGAAGTCCACCACCAGCACGGCCGTCACCGGGCACCTCCCCGCAGCAGGTCGGCGGCCGGCACGATCCGCACCGCGTCGCCCTGGGCGAGCGCGAGCAGCTCCCCGTTCGCCGTCGCCGCCATGGCCGTGGTCGTCTCGCGCCAGGTCGCCTTCGTCACGAGCCGGCCGGTCGCGGCGTCGAGGACGACACCGTCGAAGCCGGCGGCGAGGACGTGGCGTCCGCCGTCGAGGAACGCGAGACCCCGCGTGGTGGGCAGGTCGGCGTACGTCCAGAGCAGCTCCGCGGACGGCAGCCGCCAGGCGGCGATCCGGCCGTCGATGCCGGACGTCACGACGACGTCGCCGTCCGGGCCGAACGCCGCCGCGACCACCCAGCCGAGGTGCCGGGTCGCCGCGGTGCGGCCGAGCACGCTGCGGGTCGTGCCGGTGCGCAGCTGGCACACGAACGCCTGCCCCTCGTCGGCGGCCACGACGAGCCACTCGCCGTCCGGGCTGGCCCAGATCCCGCCCGAGCCGACCGGCCGGCGCCACAGCCGTTCGCCGCTGTCTGCCCGCACGAGGGACGTGCTGCCGCCGGTGGCGACGACCGCGAGCTTGGTGCCGTCGGGGCTGTACGCGAGGCCGGTCGCGCGCGGTTGGTCGCTGAGGGAGCGGACGGTGGTGCCGGTGTGCGTGTGGCGCACGGTGACGGCCTTCTGGCCGCCGAGGGCCGCGGTCCGCCCGTCGGGGGCGAACGCGACCGACTCGACCTCGCCGTCGACGCGGAGCGTGAGGTGCCGCACGGTGGTGGCCACGTCCCAGATCAGGGCGTGCTCGGTCCCGCCGGCGGTCAGCAGCCGCTGCCCGTCGGGGCTGAACGCGACGAAGTCGACCCGGCTGCCGTGGTGGACCAGGCGGCCCGGCCCGTCGTCGCGCGCCGGGCGGCGGGGCCGGGCGCCGTTGCCCCGGCTGCTGCTGCCGCCACCGGTGACGGTGGCCAGCCAGTCGCCGTCGCCGAGGACGGTGCCCGGGGCGGCGTGCTGGCGGACGAGGACGCCGGCGCGGTCGCGGGCGCGCAGCCGGCGCAGCGCGCCGTCGGGGGTGCGCACGACGAGCAGCGGGGCGCCGGCCTCGAACTTCCCGCCCGGCTCGACCAGCCAGCGGTGCACCCTGGCGCCGGGCACGTCCCAGGTGAGCGGCTGCTCGTCGGCCCGGGGCATCGGCTGGGCCAGCCGGGGCGGCGTGGCCCGCACGAGGGTGGCCGCGCCGTGCAGGACGCCGAGCTGCGCGCTTTCGCCGTACCGGATGGGCATCGGGAACCCGGCGGACAGGACCCGGCGCACGAGCGGCATGTGCACCAGGCCGCCGACGGCCACCACCCGGGCCAGGTCGGCGGGCTCCAGACCGTGTTCGTCGAGCAGGTCGAGGCCGAGGTCCACGGCCTCCTCGACGAGCGGCTCGACGAGCTCGTCGAGGGTCTCGTGGCCCAGCTCGAACGCGGCCGCGGCCGGCGTGACACAGTCGACGGTGCGCAGGCTCCGGCTGAGCTCGTGCCGCACGCGGCGGGCGGTCTCGCGCAGCTGCAGGTCGAACCGCAGCGCGGCGAGCCGGGCCGCTTCCGGGTCGAGGTGGCCGGTGGCGACGGCCGCGGCGAGCCGTTCCCCGCCGATCGCGCGCAGGTGCGCGGCGACCAGGTCGTCCATGGCCCGCCCGGCGCAGCCGGAGGCGCCGGCCTCGCCGAGGGACTCGTACGCCGCCGGCCCGGTGCGGCGCACGAGCGCCACCCGGCAGGCGGTGTGCCCGAGGTCGTAGACGAGCACGACCGCGCCCTCCGGCACCGGCGGGCCCGGCGCCCCGGCGGCCGCCGCGAGCGACCGCGGCAGCAGCTCGACCTCGGTGAACCCGGCCCGCTCGCCGACCGCCAGCAGCAGCCGGCGGACCCGCTCCTGGGCGAGCCCGGCGACACCCCAGGTGAGCACCAGCCGTGCCACCGGGCCGCCGGCCCGCGCCGCCGCGGCCCGCGCGGCGTGCCGCAGCATGAGCGCGATCAGCGCCGGGTTGCGCTCGGGCGGCGAGTTCCAGGTGATGAGGGCGTCCGGCGCGGCCCGCTGCCGGGCCGTCGCCGCGGAGCCGATCGTGACGGCGCCGGCCGGGTCCCGGTAGACGGCGGTGGGCCAGCTCGCCCCGCCCGTCCCGGGCTCCCGCAGCAGGCCCTCCCGGTCGCCGCCGACCAGGGCGGCGGAGGTGGTCAGGGTCCCGAAGTCCACCACCACCACGGGTTCGCTCACGCCTGTGCCCCTTCCGGCCGCGGCCCTCAGCATGCCGTGGCCGGACCCGGACGTCCCTCGGCCGTTCGGGTCAGCCGTTCGGGTCAGCCGATCCGGACCACCCGGGCCCACTCCGGCGGGGCGTCGGGGACGTGGTCCGGGTCCCGCTCCCGCCAGCCGCCCGGGCGGGGGAACAGCCCGACGACGGTCCGGCACGGCGGGCGCCGCTCAGGCCACGGGGTCTGCCCGTCGGTCAGGGCGACGACGACGTCGGGCCGCGGGCGGTCACGCAGCGCCCGGGCGAAGCCGGCCCGCAGGTCGGTGCCGCCCCCGCCGGCGAGCGGCAGGCCCTCGGCGCGGCACAGCGGGTACACCAGGTTCGCCGCCGCGTCGCACGACACGACCGTCACCAGGTCGCGGCGGCCGCCGACGGCCCGGCCGATCGCGGCGATCTCCAGCAGCGCGCTGCCCAGCTCGGCGTCGCTCACCGAGCCCGACGTGTCGACGACGACCGCCACGCGCGGCGGCCGGCGGCGCAGGCTCGGCAGCACCACGCCGGGCAGGCTGGTCGAGCGGCGGGCCGGGCGGCCGTACGTGTAGTCGTCGCCCGCCCCGCCGGCCGCGACGGCCGAGCGGACGGCGGCGCTCAGCAGCTCCCGCCACGGCTGCGGCGGGTGGAACGCCTCGTCCGCCCAGCGCAGCCAGCCCTCCGGGACGCTGCCGGGCGCTCCGGCGATGCCCTGCGCGACGCGGTACCGCACCGCGTCGCGCTCCTGCTCGCTGAGCCCGTGCGCGCCGTCGGGGCCGAGGTCCCAGTCGCGGCCGAGCCCGTCGGCGCCGCTGCCGCAGTCGAGCCAGGCGAGGCCGGGCGGGAGCGGGCCGAGGCCGAACTGGCCGAGGTACTCCTCCATGAGCTCGCCGGGCGACAGGCCGAGCAGCTCCGGGTCGACCGCGCCGGCCGGCCGGGGCAGCCCGTCGCCGAACACGTCGTCGTTGATCTCGCAGTCGGCGGCGATGTTCATCCGCAGCCGCTCGGCGCGCCCGTCCACGCCGTGCCGGGCCGCGTACCGGTCGCTGCGGCCGGGGTGGTCGCGCAGCAGGTGGGTGACCTCGTGCACCCACACCGAGGCGAGCTCCTCGACCGGCGTCCGGTCGACGAACACCGGCGAGACGTAGCAGCGCCAGTGCCGGTCGACGGCCATCGTCGGGACCCGCCGCGACTCGACGACGTGCAGGGCGAACAGGGCCGTCGCCAGGTACGGCCGGGCCCGGGCGGCGAGCAGCCGCGCGGTGTACAGCTTGTCGTGGTCCATCGTGGAGCGGTCCATCGTGGAGTGGTCCATCGTGGAGTGGTCCATTGTGGAGTGGTCCGGCTTGGCGTGGTCCATTGTCGTCACCCGGACGCCCGGGCCGACATGGCGACGACGCCCGCGAGCCGCTCGATGGCCGGCGGTACGTCCCAGTCGTCGCGGCGCAGCGCGGCGAGGGTGGTCGCGGGCACCACGACGACGTCCGGCGCGCCGGTCTCCAGCGCCCGGGCCAGCAGCGCCCACGCCGCCGTCCAGCGGGCCCGGTCCGGCCGGTTGCGCACCGCCGCGACCACGGCGTCGAGGACGGTCTGGCGCAGGTCGCCGCGCTCCGGCAGTACCGCCGCATCCGGATCGGCCAGCAGCACCTCCGGATCCGGCAGGTCAATCCGGTCGAGGCTCGCCAGCAGCTCCAGCCCGGGCCCGTCGCCGACCGTCCCGCGCACGAGCATCGACAGCACGTCGCGGGACGCGCCGGCGGCGGTCGCGAACGCCACCAGCCGCAGCGTCATGTCCCAGCTGCGCGGCGACGGCCAGGGCCCGCCGCGCTTGGCCTCGGTGCCCGGCAGCTTGTGGACCAGGGCGGGCCGGGCGGCGAGCAGCCCGCACACGGCCCGGCGGGCGAAGTCGACGGCTTGGCGCAGCCGGCGCGGGTCGAGGCGGGGCAGCTCGGGCCGGGGCCAGACGCCGCCGAGGCCGCGCACGACGACGTCGTGGTCGTACGTCCACTGCAGGTGCACGAACCGGTTCGCCAGCGGCGGGCTGAGCTCCCACCCGTCGGCGGCGGAGGCGCGCGGGTTCGCGGCGGCGACGATGCGGATGCCGTCGGGCAGGCGCAGGGCGCCGACCCGCCGTTCGAGGACCAGGCGCAGCAGGGCGGCCTGCACGGCGGGCGGCGCGGTGGAGAGCTCGTCGAGGAACAGCAGGCCGCGCCCCGTGCGGGCGAGCCGGACCGCCCAGTCCGGCGGGGCGAGCGGCACGCCCTGCCCGGCCGGGTCGTCGCCGACGACGGGCAGCCCGGCGAAGTCGGACGGCTCGTGGACGCTGGCGATGACGGTGGTGAGCGGCAGGCCGAGCTGGTCGGCGAGCTGGTTGAGGGCGGCGGTCTTGCCGATGCCGGGCTCGCCCCACAGCAGTACGGGCAGGTCGGCGGCGACGGCGAGCATGAGCGCCTCGAGCTGCTGGTCGGGGCGCGGCTCGGTGCCGGTGTCGCGCAGCAGCGTCAGCAGGTCGGCGGCAATGTCGAGCGTCATGGATGGCATCACCTTTCGGTGTGGTCGCGGTTCGGTGTCGATGCGCCAGGTGCTCGCGTCGGTTGGTCGCGCCGGCTGTGGGCGCGGCTCGGCCCGACGCGGGCACGGCGGGCGCGGTGTGGCCGCGGCCCGGCGGCCGGTGCGGATGTGGTCAGTGGGTCGGAGGGGGCGGCGGGCCGGGCCGGGTCGGACCGGTCGGGCCCGCCGCTTCCGGGTCGGAGGAGGCGGCGGTGCCGGGTCGGGGTCGGGCCCGCCGCTTCCGGGTCGGACGGGGCGGCGGTGCCGGGTCGGGCCGGGGCCGGTCAGGCCCGCCGCTTCC
Organism: Dactylosporangium sp. NPDC005572; assembly: GCF_040605515.1. Lineage (NCBI taxonomy): Bacteria > Bacillati > Actinomycetota > Actinomycetes > Micromonosporales > Micromonosporaceae > Dactylosporangium > Dactylosporangium sp. NPDC005572. The sequence goes on from NZ_JBEXCY010000024.1 coordinate 82,597, forward strand.
GGGTCAGCGGGTCGGACGGGGCGGTGTCGGGCCGAGGCCGGTCAGGCCCGCGCGGAACAGGCCGTGGGTGACGCGGCGCGCGGCCGCCGCGGCGAGGTCGTCGCGCAGGGCGCCGGTGCGCGGCACGGCCTGCGGCCCGAGCAGCGCCTCGACGGCCGCGACCGCGCCGGCGGTGTCGCCGTGCTCGAGCCGGGCCCGGATGTCGTCGAGGCTGTGCGGACGGCGATGGGCGTCGTCGACGGCCTGCAGGCACGGCAGCGGCGGCCCGCCGAGGGCGGCCAGGAGCTCCTCCCGGCGTACCTCGTCCGGCGCGTGGTCGAGCGCCGCGAGCACGCCGTCGACCAGCCCCAGCCGGTGCCGGGCGCCCCGGCACTCGACGATGCGCTCCGGTGGCGCCGGTGCCCGTTCCCGGGCGGCCGGCGCCATCCCGAGGGCCGCCGCGACGAGCGGGTGCAGTCGATCGGCGTCGATCAGGCCGGCTCGAAGGAGCTCGATGTCGGGCGGCAGCCACGTCGCGGCATGGGGCAGCACCGGCAGCCGCTTCGCGGCACCCGGCCGACCCGCCCGCGGCCCGGTCCAGACCGTGTCGTCCCCGGCAAGCGAGCGCAACAGCACCGCGTCAGCCCCGGCCCGCGGCCGTGACAGCACCGTGTCGTCCCCGGCTCGTGGCCGTGGCAGCACCGCGTCATCCCCGGCCCGTGGCCGTGACAGGTCCGGGTCGTCTCCGGCAAGCGAGCGTGACGGCACCGGGTCCTCTCCGGCTCGCGGCCGCGACGGCGCCGCGTCCGGAGCAACATCGAGCGCCACGTCGACCAACAGCCGGCGTCTCGGGAGCCGCACGAGCACCGGCCCCGCGGCGTGCCCGTCGGCGCGCAGCAAGAGGGCCGCCTCGTCCGGCCACCGGTCGACCGCGCACCCCGCGAGGTCGTCCGGAGCGTCCGGCGGCGGCCCGGTGCCGGCCCGGTCGCGCAGCTCGGGGGCGCGGGTGGCGTCCCAGAGGTGGCGATGGAGATCCATCCGGTACCGGCGATCGGGCCGCGCATGCGGATGGGCGCCGGCACCGGGTCTGGCCGGGTCCCACACGGCGAGGCTGAGCCGCTGGCCGGCATCGGCCCACGCGGGTGCGGTACGCACGACGAGGTGCACGCCGCCGGGGTAGTACCGGGCCAGCGCCACGGTCAGCCCCGGCCGCAGCAGCCCGTCGGGGGCGATCCGCGGCAGGTGCCAACGCAGCAGGTCGGGGGCCAGGCGGCGCAGGTCGGCGCGGAGCCGTCCGGCGAGGTCCCGGCCGTGGGTGCGGGCGACGGCCCGCAGGTCGAGGTCGACGTCGGCGTGCGCCGCGGCGCACGCTCCCGCCCAGTCGCCCGCGGCACGGCGGGCGGTCGCGGATTCGATCATCGCGGGCGGCACGGCGTAGTCGCGCACGCGCTGCCAGCGGAGGAGGCGGGTCTCGCCGTTCGTGAACTCGGAGCGCATCAGCACTCACGGGCTTCGAACGGGACCCCCATTCTGCCAAGGGTGGTCATCGCCGATGATCGTACCGCCCGTCAGCCGATCGCGTCGACCTCGTGGCGGGCGCCGTCGCGGATCTCGTAGACGACGTCGTGGCGGGTCTTCGCCGCGAAGGCGGCCCACTGCCGCTCGCCCCACTCCTCGATGCCGGCCGGGTCGACCTCGTCGTACTCGGGCTCGACGGTCCGCTGCACGACGTACACGACGTTGTCGCGCACCTCGATGCGCCACACGTCGCCCTGCTCCTCGCCCTCGGCCGCGATCGTGCCGGCGACGGCGTGGTCGGGCGGCAGCAGGTGGTCGATGACGTGGGCCAGCCACAGCTCGGCGGAGTAGAACTTCTCCGAGCCGTCCCAGCCGATCGTCGCGCCGTCGTCGAAGGCGACCCAGTGGCACCAGTACCCGGGCAGGGCCGGGTCCTCGTGCCGGGTCTCGGCGAACGCGGCCAGCCGCTGGACGGTCTGCGGGCCGAGCGGCGGCGTCACGGTGACGCGTCCGGTGAACTCAGTCGTGTACCCCACGACCGCCAGTCTGCCCCCACCCGGTCAGGCGGCCGGACGGAGGGGCGGGTTGAGCCGGGCGAACGCCTCCTGCCGCTCGTACGGGAAGTAGGGGTACGGGGCGGGCCGGGCGCTCGCCGCGTCGAGCCGGGCCAGCTGCTCGGGGGTCAGCGACCAGCCGACCGCGCCGAGGTTCTGGCGCAGCTGCTCCTCGGTGCGGGCGCCGATGACCACGGTCGCGACCGTGGGGCGGTGCAGCAGCCAGTTGACCGCGAGCTGCGGCACCGCGCGGCCGGTCTCGCGGGACAGCTCGTCGAGGACGTCGACCACGCGGTAGAGGACCTCGTCGTCGACCGGCGGGCCGAACTCGGCGGTGGTGTGCAGGCGGCTGCCGGCCGGCAACGGGGCACCGCGGCGGACGCGGCCGGTGAGGCGGCCCCAGCCGAGCGGGCTCCACACCACGGCGCCGACGCCCTGGTCCCGGCCCAGCGGCAGGAGCTCCCACTCGTAGTCGCGCCCGACCAGTGAGTAGTACACCTGGTGCGCCACGTACCGCGTGCGGTGGTCGCGGTCGGCGGCGGCGAGGGACTTCATCAGCTGCCAGCCGGCGAAGTTGGACACGCCCAGGTAGCGCAGTTTCCCCGCGCGGACCAGGTCGTCCAATGTGGACACGACCTCCTCGACGGGCGTGCGGGCGTCGAAGGCGTGCAGCTGGAACAGGTCGATGTGCGTCGTGCCCAGCCGGCGCAGCGCCGCGTCGACCGAGCGGATGAGCCGCGCCCGGGAGGTGCCCGCGTCGTTCGGGCCGTCGCCGGTCGGCAGGCCGCTCTTGGTGGACAGCAGGACCTCGTCCCGCCGGCCCCGGATCGCCTGGCCGAGCACCTCCTCGGACGCGCCGTCGGAGTACACGTCGGCGGTGTCGAACATGGTCACGCCGGCGTCGAGGCAGATGTCCACGAGGCGGCGGGCCTCCCGCGCGTCGGTGTTGCCCCAGGCTCCGAACAGCGGTCCCCGGCCGCCGAACGTGCCGGCGCCGAAGCTCAGCGCGGGCACGGTCAATCCGGAGGTGCCGAGTCGGCGGTACTCCATGATCAGCTCCTTAATGGTTCTCTGGTCCCGTTAACGCTCGCTACGATAGCAGCAAGCGATCGCTAAGGGGACTGGAGACCCGTTATGACGCTCGGCACGATCCGCCCCGGGGGGCGCACCGCCCGCGTGCGCGCCGCCGTGCTCGACGCGGCCGCCGACGCGCTCGCCGAGCACGGCTTCGACCGCCTCGACCTGGCCGACGTCGCCCGGCGGGCCCAGGTGGGCAAGACGACGGTGTACCGCCGCTGGGGCACGGTCGCCGGCCTCGTCGCCGACCTGCTCGACGACATGGCCGAGCAGTCCCTGCCGCGGACCGAGACCGGGTCGGTCGCCGCCGACCTGCGGGCCAACGCGCGGCTCGTCCAGCGCACGCTCACCGACCCGCGGCAGGGCCCGCTGTTCCGGGCGGTCATCGTCGCCGCGACCTGCGACGCGCGCACGGCCGAGGCGCTGCGCCGCTTCTATGCCGTCCGGATCGCCGAGTGGGCCCCGTGCGTCGAGCAGGCCGTGGCGCGCGGCGAGCTGCCCGCCGGCACCGACGCCGCCGAGGTGATCCGGGCGGTCTCCGCGCCGCTCTACTACCGCCTGCTGATGAGCGGCGATCCGCTCGACCCCGCGGCCGCCGACCGGGCCGCCGACGCCGCCGTGGCCGCCGCCCGCGCCGGCGTCTTCCGCCGCTAGGGCGGTGTCCACGAACGAGGGCCGGGACCGGCGGCCGGATGCTGGGGCGGTGCGCCGCCGCGCTCTGGTCTACGCGGCGGGTGGGGTGCCGTGGCTGAGGACCGGCTCGCCGTGGAGCCAGGACAGTGCCGCCGTCGGGTCGGGGAACTCGGCGAACAGGTGCTGCAGGCACAGCGTGTGCAGGATGCGGCGCACGCCCGGGGTCGGGCCGGCCAGGCAGGCGTGGCCGCCGGCCTGGGCGGCGCGGTGGCGGGCGGCCACCAGGATGCCGAGCGTGGAGGTGTCCAGGCTGGTCGCCTCGGACAGGTCGATGACCAGGTGCGGCGGGCGGCTGGCGGCCTCGGCCAGGGCCGCGTGCAGGGCGTCGTGGACCGAGGCGGTCAGGTCGCCGGTCAGCGTGACCACCGCCACGCCCCGCCGCGCGCCGACCGCGACGCGGTCGTCGAGGGCGTCCAGCGTGCCCTGCGGCTGGGCCGGGACGACGGCGGCGGCGGCCAGGGGGACCCGGGAGCAGCGGCCGCAGCTGTGCGGGCCGGTCGCCAGGCGGGTGCCGGTCCAGCCGTGCCGGCTGAAGAGGCTCCACACCAGGTCCCAGTTGTGCATGGTGGCACCGAGGCCGGTGACGCTCTGGCCACACGTGTCGCACACCAGGCCGAAGTCGGTGCCGTCGATGGTCGTCGATGCTGTCATGGCGATCGGTCCCCCCGTGTCGTCACTCCACCTGCAGGACGTGGTCGACCCGGGCCAGCTCCAGCGTGCGGCGCACCCGCGGTGACGGGTCGCGCAGGGTCAGCCGGCCACCCTCGGACCACACGCGGCGGTGGACGTCGAGCAGCATGCCGATGGCGGCCGCGTCGACGAACGGGCACTGGGACAGGTCGATGCGCAGATGCGTCGGGTGCAGGTCGACGGCGTCGCGCAGCAGCGCGGCCACTCGCGGTACCGTCGCGGCATCGAGCTCCTCGGTGACGATGATCTCGACCGTGGGCGCCGCCGGGCGGACCGTCTCGCTGCGCATGTCTTTCAGCGTTCGCCCGGCATGTGGCGGAACTTTCCCAGAAGTATGACGGTTTCATGACAAGAGTTTTGGATTGGTCGATCAAGGGGCCGGGACGGCATGATGCGGATATGCCCGGGGTGCTGGTGATCGAGGACGACGACCGGATCCGGCTCTCGCTGGTGCTCGCGCTGGAGGACGAGGGCTATGCGGTGCGCGGCGCCGCGAGCGCCGAGGAGGGCCTGGTGGCGCAGCGCGAGGAGCCGGCCGACACCGTCCTGGTCGACCTCATGCTGCCCGGCGCCGACGGGTTCGAGTGCATCCGGCAGCTGCGCCGCGAGGACGACGTGCCGATCGTCGTGGTGTCCGCCCGCGACGACACCCACGACATCGTCGCCGCGCTGGAGGCCGGCGCCGACGACTACCTGGTCAAGCCGGTCGCCGTGAAGGAGCTGTCGGCCCGCCTGCGGGCACTGCGCCGCCGCGGCCGCACCCTGCTCGCGCCGGTGTCCACAATGGCCTTCGGCGACCTGGAGATCCTGCCCGAGGCGGGCGAGGTGCGGCTGCGCGGCGAGCCGGTCGCGCTGACCCGCACCGAGTTCCGGCTGCTGTGCGAGCTGGCCGAGCACCCGGGCCTGGTGCTGTCGCGCCAGCAGCTGCTCCAGCGCGTGTGGGAGTACGAGATCGGCGACGAGCGGCTCGTCGACGTCCACGTCGGGCGGCTGCGGCAGAAGATCGAGGACGACTCGCGCGCCCCGCGCTACCTGGTGACGGTCCGCGGCATGGGCTACAAGCTGCAGAAATGAGGATCACTGGGCTCCGCACGCGGATCATCGCCGGCTTCGCGGCAGGCGCTCTGGCCCTGTCCGCGTCGATGGCCCTGATCTCGTACCAGGTGACCCGCAGCAACCTGCTGGCCGGCCGGGAGCGCTCGACGATCCGCGCCGCCACGTTCGACGCGCGGGTCATCACCGCCGGGCTCAACACCGACCACCCCGACATCGTCGGCATGCTCCAGACACTCGACACCGGCGGCAACCGGCGGGCGCTGGTGCACCGCGACGGCAACTGGTACGCGCGCGGCGCCGACCCCGGCGCGATCGCCGTGCCGGCCGAGCTCCAGCGCCTGGTGACGGCCGGCGAACAGGCGATCCAGCGGGTCCGCATCGACGGGGTGCCGGCCGTGGTCGTGGGCCTGCCGCTGACCCCGACGACCGCGCTGTACGAGATCGACTACCTGCGCGAGCTGGACCAGACGCTGCGGGTCCTCGGCTGGGTGCTCACCCTGGTGGCGGCGGCGGTCGCCGCGGCCGGGGCCGGCCTGGGCTGGTACGCGACCCGGTACGTGCTGCGGCCGCTGCGCTCGGTCGCCGACGCGGCACAGGGCATCACCGCCGGCGACCTCACCGCGCGGCTCGACCCGGCCACCGACCCCGACCTCGAGCGGCTCACCACGTCGTTCAACGAGATGGTCGAGCAGCTGGCCCGGCGCATCGAGCGCGACCGGCGCTTCGCCGCCGACGTGAGCCACGAGCTGCGCTCCCCGCTGCAGACCCTGGCCGCCTCGGCGAGCGTCCTGCACCGCCGCCGCGACCAGCTCGACGACCGCACCGCGACCGCGGCCGGGCTGGTCGTCGACGAGATCGGCCGGTTCCAGTCGCTCGTCGACGACCTGCTGGAGCTGTCCCGCGGCGACCAGCCGGTGCAGCTCGCCCCGACCGACATGGCCGCGCTCGCGCACCGGGTGGTGGAGGCCCGCGGCCTGCCGCCGGCGATCGTCGTCTGCGCCGATGCCCTGCGGTGGACGGTCGACCGGCGCCGGATCGAGCAGGTCCTGGTCAACCTGCTCGACAACGCGGTCACCCACGGCGGCGGCCCGGTCGCGGTGCGCGTCACCGAGGAGGGCCGCTGCGGGGTGATCGAGGTCGACGACGAGGGCCCGGGCGTCAACCCGGCCGACCGCACGGTCATCTTCGACCGCTTCGTCCGGGGCCGCTCCGCCGGAGCCCGCGGCCGCGACGACGGCACCGGCCTCGGCCTGTCGCTGGTCGCCCAGCACGTGGGCGTGCACCGCGGCAAGGTCCGCGTCCTGGACCGCCCGGGCGGCGGCGCCCGCTTCCGCGTCGAGCTCCCGGACGTCCGGTGAGGCGGTTGACGGCGGTCCCGGGCCGGCCGGCCGCCCGCCGACGCCGAGCAGGAGCGCGGCGGCTCGGCGTCGCCGCCCTCGCCGCCGGGCTCCTGCTCGGCGGCTGCGGGGTCCCGGCCGACCGCGCCCCGCGCACGATCGACCCGCCGGTGGTCGTGGGCAGCCCGGAGACCCCGACCGCGACGGCGAGCCTGCCCCCGGGCTCGCTGTCGGAGAAGTTGTACCTCGTCCGCGCCGGCCGCCTGACCGGCGTCGAACGACGCGTCTACGGCCCGGCGACGCTCGACCGCCAGCTCGCCGACCTCCTCGCCGGCCCGACCGAGCAGGAGCGCGACAACGGCTTCGGCAGCGCCCTGGAGGGCACCGACCTCATCATCGGCGCGGCCCTCGACGGCGGCACCGCGATCGTCACGGTCGGCGACACCACGATCCGCAACGACGAGGTCCTCGCGTACGGCCAGATCGTGTGCACCCTGGCCGCCCGCGACGACGTCGGCGCCGTGCGGTTCCTCCAGGACGGCAAGCCCCTGGAGGTGCCGAGGGCCGACGGCTCGCTGACCTCGGAGCCCCTGACCACGGCCGACTACGCCACACTCATCAGCGTCCGCTGATCCCCCGGCGACGCTCAGGAGGCCCGGTCGACCACGATGCTGAACTGGTCGATGCCCCGGATCAGGGCCACGAGCTGGGCGAAGTCGACCGGCTTGCGGAAGTAGAACTCGGTCGGCACGCCGAAGTCGCGCAGCATCTGCTCCTCCAGCGGCGAGCTGGTCAGCACCACGACGGTCAGGTCGGCCAGCCTCGGGTTGCCGAGGACCCGGTCGATGACCACCCGGCCGTCGACGCCGGGCAGGTTGAGGTCGAGCAGCAGGATGTCCGGCGTCGGGGCGTCCGGGTGGGCGCCGCGGCGCTCCAGGAACTCGATCGCCTCCAGGCCGTCGCGCAGCACGGTGATCGGGTTGCGCATCCGGTGCTCGCGGAACTCGTCGAGCGTGTAGGCGATGTCGCCCTCGTCGTCCTCCACGAGGAGGATCCGGGCCAGCTCGAACCCAGCTGTCATGTCCGCCCCGATCTGTGCCGCTGTGCCCCTCAGGGGACCATATCCGACGCCCCGTCGTGCAACGATTGCCGCGTGGCAAACAGTCCGGCCGACGGCGGCGAGCTGGTCGACGTGTTGCTCGCGGTGAGCCGGGCCATGGCCGGGATCGCGGCCCGCAGCCTGGCCGCGCTGGACGTGGAGGTGACCCTGACCCAGTACCGCGTGCTGGTGCTGTTGTCCGCGGACGGGCCGCAACGCAGCGTCGAGATGGCGCGGGAGCTCGACGTGGCGCCGTCGACCCTCACCCGGATGTGCGACCGGCTGGAGCGCAAGGCGCTGGTGCGCCGCTTCCACCGCGGGCACGACCGGCGCTCGATCTGGCTCGGCCTGACCCCGGCCGGCCGCGACCTGGTCGGCGTGGTGATGCGGGCCCGCCGCCGCGAGCTGGCCGAGCTGGCCGGGGCGGCCGGCCTGACCGCGTCCCCGGCCGCGCTGGCGCTGCTGCACGACTTCGTGCGGGCCGCGGGCGAGCTGCCCGCGGACGAGTGGTGGCGGCGCTGGGAGGGCTCCGCCGGCTGAACCGGAGCTCACCACCAACCCTGGCGCTTGGCCCAGGTCAGCAGCGTGCCGGACATGACGGCCATGATGACCAGGACCGCCACCACGTGCAGGCCCTGCGTCCGGTCGTTGACGATGAGATTCATCCCGTACACCGAGGAGAGCGCGGTGATCGGCAGCGTCACGGCGGCGATGACGGCGAGGCGCTCGGCCGCGATCGTCATCTTCGTCTCGGTGCGGGCCTGGTAGTACTCGATGACGCCCTGCAGGTACTCCCGTTCACCGTCGGCGACGCTGCGCACCCGCGCGAACTGGTCGATGACGTCGGCGAGCGAGCCGGCGGCCTCCGGCGGCACCACCCGCGTGAGACCGGCGAGGCGGCCGTAGATCTCGCCGCCGAGCGCGGCCATGGTCCGCACGGCGAGCAGGCCGTGGCGGGCCTGGAACAGCTCCTCCAGGAACTGCTCGGGGTTGCCGAGGTGCCCGGCGGTCACCCGCTGCTCCAGCCGCCACACGTCGGCCGTGATGCCCTCGACGAGGGTCTCCTGGAGCCGGGTGATGGCCGACACGATCGCGTACGACAGCTCGTAGGCGGTCGCCGGCGCGAACCGGCCGGCCTCGATGCGCCGCAGCACGTCGCGGGTCTGCCGCAGCGGGATGTCCGGCGGCACCGCCGGGTTGGCCGGCCCGTGGACGGTCACCAGGTACCGCGGCCCGATGAACTGGTCGAGCTCCACGTAGTGGACGTGGCCCCGGCTGCCCAGGTGCGGGGCGTGCAGCACGACGAACACGTGGTCGGCGTACGGATGGATCTTCGGCACCCGGTTGCGCACCGCGGCGTCACGCAGCGCGAGCGGATGGAAGCCGAACGCGTCGGCGAGGACCCGGGCGGCCTCGGCGTCGCACGACGGCACGTCGACCCAGACCAGGCCGTCGTCGCGGGCGAGCAGCCCGGCCAGCTCGTCGGTGCCGTGCACGCCGACCCGGCCGTCCTGGATGAACCGGACCTCAATCATGGCGGCGCCCATCGTGCCAGGTCGGATCGCCCGGCGCGAGTGAGGCCGGGCGCCGGGGGCCGCCGTTACGGTCACGCCGTGCGCATCGAATCGGTCCTCGGCAACCTCGACGACCCACGCTGGCGGGGTGACGGCGCGCCGGCCCGGACCGACGTGCTGTGGCTGGAGCAGTGGGAGGCACGGCAGTCCCAGGTCAGCAAGTTCACCGACGGCGGCGTCGAGGTCACCGTCTCGCTGCCGCCGGGCACCCGCCTGCACGACGGCGACGTGCTGTGGTCGGACCCGGACGGCACCTCGGTCATCGTGGCCCGGCTCGACCTGGGCGAGATCATGCTCATCGAGCTGCCCCGGCCCGACCCGGTCGCCGCCGACAGCGCGATCCGGGTCGCCCTGGAGCTCGGTCACGCGCTCGGCCACCGGCACTGGCCGGCCGTGGTCAAGGGCGACCAGGTCTACGTGCCGGTTGTGCCCGGCCGGGACGTCATGGACGCGCTGATGCGCGGCCGGCGGTTCGCGATGATCCCGTACCGCTTCCTGCCCGGCGCCGAGGTCGTCCCGTACCTGGCACCGCACGAGGCCCGCCGGCTGTTCGGCGACGCCACCGGCGCGGCGACCGGATGAGCCGGGCCGATGAGCTGGGGTCGCCCGCTACGGGCGCGGCGACCGGATGAGCAGGGTCGCCTCGACCGGGGTGTCGCCGACCGTGCCGTAGACGTGCGGGACGTCGGCCGCCCAGGAGATGTGCTCGCCCGGCCCGGCGACCAGCGGTGCACCGGCCGGGCCGGCCCGCAGGACCCCGGCGTGGACAGTGGCGTGCTCGGTGACGCCCGGCGCGTGCGGCGGTGACTGCTGTACGACGCCGGGGTGGACCCGCATCCGCAGCAGCTCGAACGTCACCCCGGGCTCGTCGAACACCTCCAGGAGCGTCGCCTCGACGGCGGCGCCGCGCACGTCCGCCGCGGCCGCGGCCGGTGCGCCCGGCTCCAGGACGAGGGCCGTCAGCGGTACACCCAGGGCGCCCGCCACCGCGTAGAGCGTCTCGAGCGTCGGGTTGCGGGTGCCGAGCTCCAGGCCGGACAGGGTGGCCTTGCCGATGCCGGCGCTGCGGGCCAGCGCCGACAGCGAGATGCCCCGCGCCTCCCGCAGCCGGCGCAGGCGGCGGCCGACCGCTGCTTCCATCGGCCCATGGTGCCATGCTACGGTCCGTTCCGTTTACGGAACGACCTCACGGAGGCGGGCATGCGGACCCAGGCGATCGTGTCGGGGCTGGTGAGTGCGGTGGTCGGGTACGCCAGCTCGTTCACCGTCGTGCTCGCCGGTCTGCGGGCGGTCGGGGCGACCCCGGCCCAGGCCGCGTCCGGGCTGCTCGCGCTCTGCGCCGGGATCGGCGTCGTCGCGATCGGGCTCGGGCTGCGGTACCGCATGCCGATCAGCATCGCCTGGTCGACCCCGGGCGCGGCCCTCCTCGCCGCGACCGGCCCGGTCCCGGGCGGCTTCCCGGCGGCGGTCGGCGCGTTCGTCGTCTGCGCCGCCCTCATGGTCCTCGCCGGCCTGTCGCCCTGGCTGGCCCGGGCGATCGCCGCCATCCCGCGCCCGATCGCGGGCGCGATGCTGGCGGGCGTCATCCTGAGCCTCTGCACCGCCCCGGTGCGGGCCGTGGTCGACCTGCCGCTGCTGGCCGGGCCGGTGGTCCTGACGTGGGCGGTGCTGCTGCGGTACCGCCGCCAGTGGGCCGTCCCGGGCGCCCTCGCCGCCGCCGTGGTGGGCATCGGCCTGCGCGGTGTCGGCGACCTGGGCACGCTGCGCCCGTCGGTGGCGTTCGTGGTGCCGACCCTGAACCCGTCGGTGCTGGTGAGCATCGCCGTACCGCTGTTCCTGGTGACGATGGCGGCCCAGAACGTGCCCGGCATGGCGGTCATGGCGACCTACGGCTACCACCCGCCGCTGCGCCCGATCCTGGTCACGACGGGCCTGGCCAGCGCGGCCGCCGCCCCGTTCGGCGGCCACGCCCTGAACCTGGCCGCGATCACGGCCGCCCTGACCGCCGGCCCGGAGACCCACCCGGACCCGCGGCGCCGCTGGGTCGCGACGGTGGCCCTCGGCGCCGGCCAGCTCACCCTCGGCCTGGGCGCGGGCCTGGCGATGGCCCTGGTGCTGCTCTCCCCGCCGGTCCTGGTGATCGCCGTGGCCGGCCTGGCGCTGCTGCCGGCGCTGGGCTCGGCCCTGGCCGGCGCGGTCACCGAGCCGGAGGGCCGCGAGGCGGCGATCGTCACCTTCGTGGTCACCGCCTCGGGCACGACGATCCTGGGCATCGGCCCGGCGTTCTGGGGCCTCCTGGCGGGCGCCCTGACGGCGCTGCTGCTGTGGCGGCGCCGCCCGTCCTCGCCCTCGTCGCCCTCGTCGCCCTCGGCGGCCGACCAGGCCGACCAGCCGGCGGCGGCGCCCGCGTCAGGACGGCAGTGACGGCGCCTCCACCGACAGCGCGGCGGCGAGGTCCAGCACCCGGCGCGGCGTCACGCACCGCCGGGCCACCGCGGCCTCGTCCAGCCGCCCCCCGCGGGCCTGGAACAGCACCTGCGCCGCCGGGTGCCGGCGCAGCTCCTCGGGCGAGCGGCCGTCGGCCGCCCCCACCGCGGCCGTCGCGAGGGCCGGGAACAGCGACCGCAGGTCTCCGGCCCACACCGCCACCGCCGCCAGCCACTTCCGCGCCGGCACCGACCCGGTCCGCCCGGCGCGGTCCAGCGCCGCCTCCAGCTCCGGCCAGGCCAGGTCGAGCCAGGGCCGGGTCCGCAGCACGGGCAGCTGCCAGTCCTGCCGGACGGCCGCCCAGTGGTCGGCGGAGGCCGGCACGGCGTACAGGGTCCGGTCGGGCAGGCTGAGCGCGGTCAGGTTCCAGCCGTGGCAGGCCCCCGTGTCGAGGCCGTAGACCCGGCCGTCCCGGACCAGCGGCTCGGGCCCGGCGACGTGGTGGCCGAAGACGACCGGCTTGGCGTCGGTGTAATGCTCGTGCCAGTACGAGCCGGGGAACCGCGCGGCGAGCTCGCGCTCACCGCTCGTCGACCCGCACAGCAGCTCCTCCGGCTGCCCGGCGAGCGCAAGCCCCGGCACCAGCGCCGCGTGGACCACCCGGACGTGCTCGTTCTCGAAGAAGTACGGCAGCGTCCGCATCCACCCGACGGCGTCCGCGTAGCCGTCGCCGAGCTGGAGCCGGGTGATCTCCTGCGCGTAGGAGAAGACCCCCCGCACGTGCTTGCGCTCGTGGTTGCCCATGACGGCCACCGAGTTCGGCCGCTCGCGGAAGAGCCGGACCACCCCGCCCGGGTCGGGCCCGCGGTCGACCAGGTCCCCGACGCTGACGAGCAGGTCCTCTGGACGCACGCGGGCGCGCTCCAGCAGCGCCACGAGCTCGTCGTGACAGCCGTGGATGTCGCCGACGACGACGGTACGGGCCATCGGGCGACCGTAGGCGCCCCCGCACCGGCCCGGCAACGCGGTTTCGGCACCGGCCCGGAGGACGGGACCGCGCGGACCCCGCCGATGCGCGACCATGGGGTACATGAGACTCGGATGGCCGGTGGCCGCGGGCGTCGGGCTCGGCGTTGCGTCGGTCGCCGCCGACCGGGTGGACGGCACGCTGCGCACGGCACTGCAGTTCCTGGCCAGCACCGGGTTCTCGTGGGGCTGCGCCGGGTTCCTGGTCGCGCTGCCGGCCCGCACCCGCGCAGCGGCGGTCGCCGCCTCGGTCACCGCGCTGTGCCTCGCGACCGGCTGCTACTACTGGCTCAACCTCGGCGGTGGGCCGCTCGGCGGGGTCCTGCTCGCGTTCGGGTACTGGCTGGCGCTGTCGGTCGCCGGCGGCGCCGCGCTCGGCCTGCTGGCCCACGCGATCCGGCGCGACCGCCCGGACCGCGCGGCGGTCGCGGCCGGCGTCGCGGGCGGGCTGCTGGCCGGGGCCGGCA